>JANQTO010000429.1:421-8316 GCA_030731685.1 Nonlabens sp. | reverse complement strand
TATCTTTGCACCATGAAAATAACTAGTGCCGATTTTATCATGTCCAACCAGGACGTTAAAAAATGTCCTGCGAGTCAGTTACCAGAGTATGCGTTTATAGGACGCTCAAACGTTGGGAAGTCCTCGCTCATCAACATGCTTACAAACCGTAAGAATCTTGCAAAAACCTCAGGAAGACCTGGCAAGACACAACTTATCAATCACTTTCTTATTAATAAAAGCTGGCACCTAGTAGATTTACCTGGTTATGGATATGCTAGGGTTTCAAAAACCAGCAAAGCAAAATTCCAGAAATTCATAACCGATTATTTTCATCAGCGCAGACAACTTGTTTGCGGTTTTGTACTGGTAGATGTGCGCCATGAACCGCAACCTATAGACACAGAGTTTATGGAGTGGCTAGGTGAAAACGGTATACCTTTCAGTATTATATTCACAAAGGCAGACAAATTAAAACCGAAAGCACTAGAACGTAACGTAGAAGCTTACAAAACGGCGTTATTAGATGGGATTTGGGAGGAAATGCCTCCTTACTTTATTACTAGCGCAACAGACGCTACAGGAAAAGACGATGTGCTCAATTATATTACGGTAATTAACGAGACTCTTTAGATTTCAGTCGTAGTCTCAGTTGCAGTCGCAGTCTCAGTTGCAGTCGCAGTATCAGTTTTCAGTCTCGGTCTCGGTTTTCGAATAGTAGAAATGAAATTATCTTGGTTTCAAATTACACTCGATACTCGTAAACTAAACAGGACGAAAAATCATCGCCACTTACGATAACCATTATTAACTAATCACTTCACAGGTTTCGGATATTGCTTGCGTATTTCACGCAACATATCTTCAATACCGTTTAATTTCATATCATAAACAGCTTCCATGTGCTGACCTAGTTTGCCTTCAGGGAAACCTTTCTGTTTAAACCATACCACATAAAATTCTGGAAGATCACTTAAAAAGCGGTCTTTGTACTTTCCAAAAGGCATCTTGTACCAAGCAAGTTCCACCAGTTTTCGTGGGTCAAATAGCGGACTTTCCATGGGTTAATGGTTATTGGTTATTGGTTATTGGTTATTGGTTATTGGTTATTGGAAAAACCTAACTTCTTATGCAAATCGATTGTAATAATGTTGTCAGTTTTTTATGAAAAGCTGCAAACTGCGACTGCAACTGAGACTGCGACTGAAAACTACTTCTTCTTAAGTTCCAATTTCTCTGCAAAATAATCGCAAAAATCTATCATCGTGTCACGCATCTTGTCGTCGTTAGTTGCACGGTAATAGGTATCGGCCATACTAACTAAGGTTTGGTGAAAAAAGACGCGCATCTCATCTACAGGCATTTCTTTAGTCCATAAATCGATACGATACGCTTCTTTCTCTACGTGGTCCCACATAGAAACCATCATGGCCTTAGACTCTGAACCACTCACACCACCATCAGGTGCAGTCCAGAATATCTTTTCTGGAACCTTATTCTCGTCAAGTTCAATGGCTATTTTTATTTCTGATCGTTTCTTTTGGGACATTACTGTTTAGGTTTGTATTTAGATTTATTGAAAAGGACATCAGCATCCATATTTATGAGCTGGTCTAGTGTAGTTTGCTCATTATATTGCATATAACTTTCTACAATACGATATCCTATATAGCGAGCTGCGCCGCCTGGTGTTTCCTGGTCAACTTCTAGGTAAAATTTAGAAAATGGCGCTGCAAGTATAAAACGTGGTAAAAGCTTATTATCTGTGCTATAAAGCAAGTCCCTATCTACAAAATAACGCCATACCTCAGACTCATTCTCAACCATGTAATCGTATTTCACGGGCTTATACTCAAAAAGCTCAGCGCCTGCTGCCTGCGGTGCAAACAATGACTGTAAATAATGCAGCTTGCCATGATATATCATACTACCCAAAAAAGTGCGGTCCATGGTAGGCTCTACAAACAACTTTGCGTATTCCATGGCAACATCGGCCGGGATTTGTTCTGGGTTTAGATGTTCCCGCTGATATGCGCTAATGCCTTGATAAAGCTCGTGGTCCTTTCCTAGGTAGGTATCGACACTTATGATAAGTTCATTCTCGCCCACGTAAATTCGATTTTGATAATCTACGTCTGAAATTACCGTGTACACAGGCGTTTCCTGAAACTCTGGAAAATAATATTTCACATGCTTCATGATGTCTACAACCTGCGATTCTATTTTCTTGAGGTCAAATTTCTTTTCGGCAATCGCATCTTCCAGCAAATTCTGTATGGTATCCTTACCACTCAATCGTGCAAGCCACACGCTATCAGGCACTCGCGAAGAAAGAATGTTTGGATATTTTGCCTTTAACGTTGCTAAATCATCAGGTCCTGCTTTTGCAAAATCTTCGTGAAATGGGAAAAATGAGGACTCCACTTTTACGGTATCTACCACAACGTCTTTTTTAGATGTGGTGTTGCATGAAATTATCGCTTTCGCGAAAGCGAAAAAAACAAAAATTCTTATTAACTTTAGAGTCATAGCGTACTAACGATATTATTTTTATTTAATTTCATCCCTGCAAAAATACAATTATGAACGTAGAAAAAGTGACCGAGCACATCGTAAAATGGCTAAAAGATTATGCAGAGAATGCACGTGTTAAAGGTTATGTGGTGGGTGTGAGCGGCGGCATAGACAGCGCGGTCACCTCAACACTTTGTGCTATGACTGGTCTGGATGTCCTGTGTGTGGAAATGCCCATACACCAGCATCAAGACCACGTGACCCGTGCACAGGAGCATATCAAGCAACTTAAAGAGCGGTTTGATAATGTGAACGACGTGCGCAGTGACCTCACGCCTGTTTTTGATACGTTTGTTAATGCTATGCCAGCCGTAGAGAACAATCCACAGGTGGAACTTACTCTAGGAAATACGCGTGCGAGATTGCGCATGACTACGTTGTATTACCATGGTGGAGTGCATGGCTTGCTGGTTGCCGGAACAGGGAACAAGGTTGAGGATTTTGGCGTAGGATTCTATACAAAATATGGCGACGGCGGTGTGGATGTAAGCCCCATAGCCGATTTGCTAAAAAGTGAGGTTTACACCGTTGGAGATTTCTTACAAGTTCCTACAAGTATTATGAAAGCAGCACCCAGCGACGGACTTTATGGAGCCGAGCGTACTGACGAAGACCAGATAGGGGCATCGTACGATGAGCTGGAATGGGCGATGGAATTTATTCTTAAAAAAATAGACAGCAACTCCTTAACATCTAGACAACAAGAAGTTATACAAATATATAAAGACTACAACAGGAGAAACCAGCATAAAATGAACCCAATACCTGTTTGTACTATCCCCAATAATTTAAGATAGTTTTACCACCTATTTATCTGTTATGTAAGGGCATACCTACATCATTAATCGCTTGAATACAATTGTGAACTCGTACTTTTGATTTTTGTCAATTTTTTGTTTAATGAGAATACTTTTAGCAGATCATCATCCCATATTCCGTCTTGGACTGAAGGCTATGATGAAACGTGACTCTAAATTTACATTCAAGGGAAAAGTAGCTTCTGGTACCGATTTAATTCCAGCAATAGAAAAATATAACCCAGATGTGGTTATACTTGAGATAGACTTGCCAGACGCAAATGGAATCGGAATTTTAAGGGAAATAAAAGAACACTCACCTGACTTAAAAATTTTAGTGGTAAGCTGCCATCCTGAAGAAATCTATGCGTTGAGCGCTATTAAAGCTGGAGCTCAAGGTTATGTGGCAAAGACACATTCAGTAGCTGTTATTAAAGAGGCGTTGCTCACCGTTGTAGATGGTGGTATTTTCTTAAGTGAAGGTATAAGCGACCAGTCTAAGGTTAACCTAAAGCGCGCAGACGTTCTTAGATTCAAAAAACTATCTACTAGAGAAATAGAAGTGCTTAACTTACTATCTAGAGGAAAACGTAACAAAGAAATTTCGCAAGATTTAAATATCAACGAGAAAACAGTGAGTACCTATAAAACACGCTTGCTTAAAAAACTAGACGTAGATAATATTGCAGACCTTATTCACCAGTCTCGCTTGTTACAGCTTACTAAATAAAGCTACACTACCCTATTTAACCTACTGCCCAGATATTTTTGTAAATTGATATGGTCTTTTACTTGTGAAAGGATATCGGTGGCATCTACATTTTCGTTAGTAGTAAGTTCATTACTCAGCGCCTTAATCTTTTCCTGAATCATAAGCCTTCTAAAATTCAATATCGTGTCCATGACATACACGGCAACGGTTTCTTCCTTTGTCTTTACAAAAATTTGCTTTTCGTCCCAGCGGTGTAACTGGTAACGGTCCTCGCCCATAATTAGGTCTGCAATCATCGCCGCTTCTTCATCGCTCAGCTCAGTCATAATCATGTTTACATCAATACGACCACTCAATAACATAATGTCTATGAGCTTAGGGTACAAATTTTTAAATCGCGGATTTGAAAATTCAATCTCATCACCCTGTAAGTCCAAGTATATTTTTTCATAAACCGGAACTGTCATTTTTACGGGTTCCACGACCAGCTCACCGTCTTCAGATTCCTGTAGGAACTCTTCTTCAAAATCGGCAACCTTATCGCCGTAGAGCAATAGTATTTTAATAATCGTGCTTTCCAGTATTTCCCTGCGGTCTACGGGCGCTGTGGCAGGTAGCTCCTCAACTTTGGTAAATGCTTTTTGCTGTTGTTGTTTGATGTCCTTTTTGCGCTCTTCGTTTTCACTGGCATTGCGCATTTGGGCAAGTGTAGAAAAAAGCACGTCTTCACCTATATCTAGTATGGTTGCAGTTTCTCGTATATAAACCTCGCGAGAAATACTATCAGGAATCTTTGCTATAGTCGTCACTATCTCGCGTATCATGCCCGCTTTTTTGATAGGGTCGCCAGCGGCTTCATCCTTTAATAGACCAGACTTAAACTTTATGAAATCTACGGCCTCGTCCTTTAGAAAAGTCTCTATTTCTAGTTGGGTGTGTGACTTTGCAAAACTGTCTGGGTCTTCACCTTCAGGAAAGGTACACACACGCACATTCATACCAGCCTCGAGTATCAAGTCAATACCACGTATAGCGGCACGCATACCGGCGGCGTCACCGTCGTACAAAACAGTAATGTTCTTAGTAAGCCTAGATATCAACCGTATTTGCTCTGTTGTGAGCGCTGTTCCTGAACTAGAAACTACGTTTTTAACACCAGCCTGATGCATCTGGATAACGTCTGTATAACCTTCTACGAGGTAGCACAGGTCTTCTTTAGCAATCGCTTGCTTCGATTCATAAATACCATACAAGACTTTAGACTTATCGTAAATCTCACTTTGTGGGGAGTTTTGATACTTTGCTGCTTTCTTGTCTGCAATGAGAATACGTCCACCAAAACCTAATACGCGACCCGAATGGCTACGTATGGGAAACATGACCCGACCTTTGAATCGGTCAAATTTTTTATCTTCCTTTACAATGGTAAGTCCAGTGCGCTCTAGATAATCGAGGCTGTAACCTGCTGCAAGTGCAGCATCAGTAAGTGCAGTCCACGCATCTGGTGAATATCCTAACTGGAAGTAATCAATCGTTTCTTTAGTAAAACCGCGTTCTACAAAATAACTCTTGCCTATGGCGCTACCCATTTCAGTCTCTAGTTGTGCATTAAACCATTTTGCGGCAAATGTCGCAACGAGGTACATGGACTCCTTGTCGTCCTGAACCTGTTTTTCCTCATCAGTCTGCTGGGTTTCTTCTACCTCAATGCCGTAGCGTTTTGCGAGCCATTTTATGGCCTCGGGAAAGGTGAAGTGTTCATGCTCCATAATAAAGGAGACTGCGTTGCCACCTTTACCACTGGAAAAGTCTTTCCATATTTGTTTCACGGGAGAAACCATAAAGCTAGGTGAGCGCTCGTCACTAAACGGGCTCAAGCCTTTGTAGTTACTGCCCGATTTTTTTAATTGCACAAAATCACCTATCACCTCCTCTACGCGGGCGGCTTCAAATACGGCATCTACGGTTGATCTTGATATCAATTATATGGAAATTTTTGTAAAGTGTAAAAGTATGAAAAGCTAGGTGGTTTGACGCTATGACTGCTTTGTATTGTATGGCTTTTGACAAGTACGCTTTCGCGAAAGCTGACAAACAAAAAAGCCCCTGTAAAATACAGGAGCTCTTGCAATGTTAATAGTTGATTTACTGAAATCTGAAACCGATGCTGACCATTTGTTCCTGCACTGGTGAATTTTTAAACACGTCGTTAAGACCGTAGGTAGCAAAAATTTGGAAATCTCCTTTGCCTACATAAGCACTAAGACCATATACAAACGGTTCCATTTCAAAATCGTTCTCAATCGTATTTCGCACGTTGCGGCCTTCTCGTTCATATTTGATTTGCTGGGCACTGGAAGCATTGGTTCCCAAATAACCACCTACGCCTACAACCCAACTGTCATCTCTATCATATCGCTTGATACCGTTTGCATATTCTTTGAGTTCGCCTTTACCAAACTCCAGGTGTACGGGCGCGATTAACGTAAACTGACTAAAGCTAGACTTATCCAAATCCAGGTTTATTGTTTCTAAGTCTGTAACATTATCTTGGGTTGCAAATAATCTATTACCTCGTATGCGTAGACTTTGCCATCTCATGGCAACTCCATAATTTAAACGCACGGCATCGCTGTTTTCTAGCAAACGAGTTGAGAACTGTATCCCAAACTCTAGGCTCGCCGAACCCCAAAAGCGGTAATTATCACCTATGCCGTTGCCATTTCCTAGCGCCTGGTTCCAGCCTATGGCAAAAATACCGTCTGTAGTGGTGCAGACCATTTCTTTATTTCTACGAGAGTTATCAAAAACATCGAGGAAATCTACGGGTGCTTTGTTTTTGTCTTCTGATGAATCGCCGTCATTATCCTGAGCGGTCATTATGGTGGTAAGACCAATTGCGATTGCAAAAAGTAGTTGTTTTTTCATTTTAAAAGGTTTAATTAGTTATGTTAAATTTATAAATAAAAAAGGGATTGTTGCTTGAGAGTTAAAAGAAGTTCCTGCACGATGCAGGAACTTCTGGTGGCTAACTCAATTTAAATTATTGTCAGCGTATACCGAAGGATATATACTGTGCATCTACCGAATTATTATTGAACACATTATTTAAGTTCATACGGCCGAAGAAATGAACTTCTCCATGACCTATGTATGCATCAATTCCGTATAAAAATTTTTCATTATCAAAATTATTAACGCGCGTTTCCTTGATATCTCTGCCATCGAGCTCGTATTTAAGCTTCAACCTGGAACTCATATTAAAACCTACAAATCCACCGATTCCTATTTTCCATTTATCAAAATCATCAAAACGAACCCGACCATCATCGTAATCTTTTCTGTTGCTACCACCAAACTCTAGAGAAACGGGAAATACGAGTTGGTCTTGACGGAATTTTGCCTTATCAACATTAAAACCAATTGGTGCTATTTGAGTCTCATCGCCTTGAGTGAAGAAGCGATTTCCATTCAACTCTGTTCCTTGCGATTGGTATTCTACACCGTATAACAACCTAAAATTATTTGTTTCTTTATCGAGCGAGGTCTTCCATTGGTAGCCTAACGCGAAATAATTATTATTTGGGTAACTAAAATCATTAATATCCAGATTATCGCCACTCATAAAGTTGTATCCAAAACCTAAAGTTAATCCAGTTTCTGTTCTAATGAACTTTTGAGTGTCTACATTTTGACGATTAATATCAATTCTTAATCCGTTTTTCTTAGAAAGTTCAATTCGAGACTCTTTACCAAACACTTCCTTAACCTCTGTAAAAGCAATTTGTGCATCTACTGACTCATTAAATTTTTGAATTCTTATGGCAGAGTAT
>JANQTO010000429.1:0-411 GCA_030731685.1 Nonlabens sp. | reverse complement strand
GCAGTGGCGTCATCAATTTTACCATTCTGTAAACGTTCATTACACATTTTGAAGAAAGCTGCCAAAGACTCGCGTTGCTTAACTTCATAGTCGATTTTACTTTGTTTAAGAAGCGTAATTTCATGTTCCTTCCACTTTTCAAAAGTGCTCCTGTCTCCATCTTTAACTTCGTAGTATCTAACTACTATTCCATTTACAGTGTCAGTCTTAATACCTTTTCCATCCTGCCCTTGCGCCATCATCGCCCCAAATAGGCTAAACAGCAATCCGATAAATAGTACACGTGTTTTCATAATTTTTAGTTTTTAGATTTGAGAGTGGCTGTCCGTTTGTTTAAACAGCTGTAATTTAAGTTATTAAGTTAGGTTTATTTAATTCTTGATGATGATTGCTACTGCATGCGCTTTTAGT
>JANQTO010000428.1 GCA_030731685.1 Nonlabens sp. | reverse complement strand
AGGATAGCGGTCTTAACTTAACAATCTACTATTTAATATTTAGAATGGATATTTGTTTGAAGACGTTACTTTGTCTGCAACCACATCTCTAAGCGCAACGATATTAGGCATGTTTACGTATTTAGTGAAACGCTTTAAACCCATAAGCATCATGCGCTGCTCGTCACCTTCGGCAAAGCTGGAAATGCCTTCCTCGGCACGTGCTTGTATGATTTTTGTTGCTTGATACAAGTACAACTGTGCCATAGCGATTTGCTCTTTTTGAGAATCTGCACCATGACGTGCTGCGTTTTTCTCGGTTCTTAAAATTGCACTTTCGGCCATGTATATTTCTATAAGAATGTCTGACGCGGCAAGTAACAACTGCTGATTCTCTTCGAGCTCTGTACCAAATTTTTGTACGGCACTACCAGCAACCATTAAAAACACTTTTTTAAGTTTTACGAGCATTTCTTTTTCTTCGGCAAACAATTCTGAATAGTCTGGTGTGTCAAAAGAAGGAATTCCCATAAGCTCGTTGCCCACAGCCATTGCTGGCTCAAGCAGGTTTACATGTCCTTTCATGGCTTTTTTAACAAGCATTCCTACGGCGAGCATGCGGTTAATCTCGTTTGTACCTTCATAGATACGTGAAATACGTGCGTCTCTCCATGCAGCTTCCATAGGTGTGTCTGCACTAAAGCCCATACCACCGTAAATTTGGATACCTTCATCAGCACAGTTTTGCATGTCTTCGGACACGGCAACTTTAAGAATAGAACATTCTATTGCAAACTCTTCTACACCTTTAAGTTCGGCCTCTGCAAAGCTTGCTCCTTCTTCCTGACGTGTGTGAATTCTATTTTCTATGTCCTTTGCTGCACGGTACGATGCGCTTTCACCTACGTAAGCATTTGTAGCCATTTCGGCTAGCTTTTTGCGTATTGCTCCAAATTTTGCTATAGGCGTGTTGAATTGTTCACGCTCGTTAGCATAGGAAGTTGCAAGAGAAATAACACGACGTTGTGCATCTAAACAAGCCGCTGCTAGTTTAATACGACCTACGTTCAATGCATTCATTGCTATTTTAAAACCTTCACCACGACCTGCAAGCATATTTTCTACAGGTACTTTACAGTCGTTAAAGAATACTTGTCTTGTTGACGATGCGTGTATTCCTAATTTCTTTTCTTCTTCGCCTAAGGTAATTCCATTAGTCTGGTCGTTTTCTACAATAAAACCAGTGATGTTCTTATCATCTTCGATACGAGCAAAAACAATGAAAACACTACAGAATCCTGCATTTGAAATCCACATTTTTTGTCCGGAGATGCTATAATGTTTTCCATCTTCACTAAGAACTGCTTTGGTTTTGCCAGAGTTAGCATCTGATCCAGCTCCTGGCTCTGTCAAACAGTATGCGCCAAACCACTCACCAGTAGCAAGTTTAGGAACGTATTTTTTCTTTTGCTCTTCGGTTCCATACAAGGTGATAGGCATAGTACCTATTCCCGTGTGTGCTCCGAAAGCAGTTGCAATAGAGCCAGTTGCACCAGATATGTAATCACAAACGAGCATGGTAGAGACAAAGCCCATTCCCATACCGTCATATTCAGTAGGAACAGCAACTCCTAAAAAGCCCATTTCACCTGCTTTGCGCATTACCTCTTCCGTATATGCGTAATCTTTTTTCTCAAAACGCTCACGATGTGGAACGATTTCTTTGTCTACGAACTCGCGTACCGATTCTTTCATCATGATTTGCTCTTCCGAGAAATCTTCAGGGGTAAATACGTCTGCTGCTTGTGTTTCTTTAACGATGAATTGTCCACCGCGTATCATATTTTTTGTTTCTGTTGCCATTTTATTATAATTATTTTGCTTTCGCGAAAGCGTATTTAATACTTGCCTTTTTAAAAATTAAAAGCTTATTTACTAATTCAAAAACTCAAAAATTCCTGCTGCACCTTGTCCTGTTCCTACGCACATAGTTACCATACAGTGTTTGCCGTGATTACCACGTTTGCGCATTTCGTCTAGTATTTGCACCGTCAATTTTGCACCTGAACAGCCTAGTGGATGCCCTAATGCGATTGCGCCACCGTTCACGTTTACTACGTCTTTATTAAGACCTAGTTCACGTATTACTGCTACCGACTGGCTTGCAAATGCCTCGTTGAGTTCTATAAGTGCCATGTCTTCTTGTTTCAATCCTGCTTGTGCGAGTGCTTTAGGAATCGCCACAATAGGAGCGATACCCATGATGCGTGGTTCTACAGCTGCAACTGCAAAACTTACCATTTTTGCAATAGGCTTAATACCTAGTCTCTCCACCATCTCGCCACTCATAATAAGTGTAAAGGC
>JANQTO010000427.1 GCA_030731685.1 Nonlabens sp. | reverse complement strand
AGCCATTGCAAAACCAACAGGACAGTTGCTATCAGTAGAAAGCAGAACCTTGCCTGCAGTAAATGAGTCCATTGTACTAAGTACTACTAATTACGCAACTACAGCCTATACCTATGTGGCAACGCTGGATGTTTTACCAGGGATAGTTGTATTCTTAAAGGATAATTTTACTGGAACCATGACGCCACTTGCACAGGGAACTTCGACAGCAGTGGACTTTACGGTAGACATGAACAATGCAGCTAGTATAGATGGCTCTAGATTTGAATTGGTTTTCAATACTACTACGTTGAGTAATAATGATGTTGCTTTTGGAGCAAACTTGTCGGTATATCCTAACCCAGTAAAAGGTGATGCGATTACCGTAAACTTCGGTGATAGTACTGTTAGTAATGCGAGTGTGTTGATTTACAACACGCTAGGGCAGCAGGTGTTATCTAGTACTTATAATAACATTTCAGGAGGCATGATTCAAGTAGGTAATATATCAGGACTTACTAATGGAGTGTATTTAATGAACATTTCTAGTAACGGCTCAACCATTACCCGTCGTTTCATTAAGAAATAACCTTTAATTATTGTGAAGAAGAAGGAGCTCGTTATGAGCTCCTTTTTTGTTTATGACGCTTTCGCGAAAGCGGAACAAGAGACCCAAATTGCAACAAGGTTCAGTCTTACTTTATTTGAACACAATGTTATTTTGTTCCGTATCTTTAGGAATGCGTATGCATGGTATCTTACAACTTAATATTACAATGAAACACCTTGAAATGACCAAATTAAAGGTTATGATGTGCCTAATCTCCATAATAACGATGAGCGCCATTTCTTGTACAGGTAAGAAAGACATGACAGAGACAAAGCCTCAAACCACTATCGCAAAACAAGACAGTGTTTTAAAAGGTAAACGGCTTATTAATCAAACGTCACTTGTTGACGTTTCACAGCCTATAACACAGTTTGTACGTCGCATTTTTGAAGATAGTCGCGGCCATTTATGGATGGGAACAAACGGCGATGGCGTTATGCGGTACAATGGTAAAGACCTAGAGTATTTTGGCCCGTCTGAAAATTTCAATGCGGTTGCCGTGCGGACCATCCTCGAAGACAAATATGGAACCATGTGGTTCGGTACTGAAAACGGAATTATCAAATGCGACGGGAAATCATTTACAAGCATCACCACAGCGCAAGGGTTATTGCATAACGACATATGGAGCATGACTTTAGATAATAATGGGTTGTTATGGATAGGAACCTACGATGGCGTTTGTACCTATGACGGCACCAGTTTTAAACCCTTCAAAATTCCAGACGCGACACCAGACAAATCTAGAGGTGTTTCCAGCGCTCGCATTGTTCATAGTATCATGCAGGACCGTGCAGGTGACATGTGGTTTGGAACAAATGGCGGCGCATATCGCTATGATGGAAAGACGTTAACTAATGTTTCAACAAAAGATGGGCTTTGTGGCGATAACATTAATCACATACTGGAGGACCGAGCAGGTAACATGTGGTTTGCCACGACTCATAATGGCATATGTTTCTACGACGGTAAAGCATTTAAAGAAGTAGCGGTTAATAATCCTAAAAATCTGGAAGAAATTGAAGTTTGGAATATTTATGAAGATGGCAATGGGGCCATTTGGTTTGCAGTAAAACAGTTAGGCCTCGTAAAATATAACGATGGAATGGTGACAACATATAGCGAGGACGATGGTCTAAGCAGCAATGCCATCCAAAGTATGTTTGAAGATAGTAAAGGTCAGTTTTGGGTCGGCGGCTATAAAGGGCTTAGTAAACTTAAAGAAGGCCGATTCACACATGTAGGGGCTTTTGGGCCGTGGTAATTTCCATTGCTTTTATTTGAACGTATCTTTTAGGTATGCTATTTTAAAATGTAAGTAAACTCGACGCCAACTAATATTCGCACGAAAATTATGTGCCTTAATATCAAACAATTAAATAACAGTGTCAACTAGATGAATTTCACCGCTACCTCTATACGCAGCTTTATAGGTTCTAAAGATTTCAACATCTCTAGAAAATTTTACGCAACCATGGGTTTTAAGGAAACCGTTTTAAACCCTAAAATGAGTTTATTTGAAATAAACGATAAACTCGCATTTTACCTGCAAGACTATTATCATAAAGACTGGATAGAAAATACGATGCTCTTTGTTGAAGTGGAAGACTTAAAGGAGTGCCTAGCAAGTTTGCAATCTAAAAAGATTGTGGCTGCTTTTGAAGGAGTTAAACTTTCGGGCATCGTGAAACAAGAATGGGGTAGCGAGTTATTTTTGCACGACCCAGCGGGTATTTTATGGCATTTTGGTACTTT
>JANQTO010000426.1 GCA_030731685.1 Nonlabens sp. | reverse complement strand
TTTAAGGAGTAATTTCACATCATGAAATTAGTTTACCAGAACATAAAAGAGAACGGCAGTTTTATACTTACAAACTTTCAGTGCGCACCTTCCTTGCAACTACTTAGTACGTCAGGCTATTACAAGATTATATGGTGTCAAGGGCAACCTATAGACATAACAGTAGACGGCTACCGTGTGACACTTCACAAAAATCAGGTTCTATTTGCAACGCCCGTAAATGTGATAGATATTCCTGCAGATAATAGCGGTCTCATCTCTTTTATCTTTAACAAAGAGTTTTATTGTGTGTACACTAACGACTCTGAAGTTTCTTGCGCAGGTCTCCTTTTTTATGGTGCAAACCATGCTCCTATCATTACCTTAAATGAAACCGAGCAAAAAAGTTTTGAATCCATGCTCTTTCTTTTTCAGGAAGAATTTAACACCCAAGATAACATTCAGGGCGAGATGTTACGCACGATGCTTAAGCGCATGCTTATAAAATCAACAAGACTCATAAAAGCAACGCAACCAGAAAAAGACATGTCCACAAAACAAGTGGACCTAGTAAGGAAATTTAACATGCTCGTAGAGTTGCATTTCAAAGAAAAACATCAAGTTTCAGACTATGCTGACATGCTCTTTAAATCTCCTAAAACACTTTCTAATTTCTTTAAAAAGCACGAAGTACAATCGCCACTTAAAACAATAAATGAGCGCATCGCTTTAGAAGCAAAAAGATTATTGCGCAACAGCGATAAAACTGCCGAAGAAATAGCTTACGAACTGGGCTACAATGAGCCTAGTCACTTTTCTAAATTCTTTAAAAAACAAGAAGGCGTGTCGCCTCTTACGTATCGCAAGGACGCATGAATAATCGACAACGGCATAGGGCAATTGCCCTAAATACCGCTACTTTGTAGGTTTTATTTGGATAATTGCGTTTTGTTAATATACTTTCAGGTTTCTTTTATCAAGAACACCATGAAAAATTATCTTTTACTCGTATTTGTTTTTAGTATTTCACTAGGTTATGCTCAACGTGATTACAGGTCGTACCAGTCACCTGTAAAAAATCAGGGCACTCGTGGAACCTGCACTGCTTTTGGGGTCGCGGCAGCAATAGAAACGCAACCAGCAGTTCCAGCTGATGTTTCTGAACAATACTTATATGCTGCCTTAAAATATAGCCAGCCAGACAAAACATACAGCGAGGGCGATTTTCTAAAAAACTACATTCCATCGCTACAGCAATACGGTGTCGTCCACGAGTCTGTAATGCCTTATGAGCCTAATGGTATTAAATGGGAAAATGCTCCAACCGAATTTATGCGCAAAATACAGGGCACGCACGCTGGACCTGTAGGATTACTAGACGCGCACCGCTATGCAAAATATGGCTTTAAGGATGAAATCGCTTATTATGACGCCGGCCAGACACAAAACATAGAAAATATAAAAAACGCTCTTGACAGTGGTGTTCTTGCTATCGCCTTGCACTATACATATATTCACGTAGGTGCATGGGTAGATTCAAATCACACGGCTTCAAATCCATTGATACCTACCATTAATATCAAGGTAAACGACAGCTGGCAATCCTATTTGAATCTCAAAAAAACCTATACAGGCAATATCGTAGATGATATCGTAAATGGTAAACTAACATATGCGCTACAAGACCCATCACGCATAAACGAAAAAGGAGAAACCGTAAGCAATTATGGCGGTCACGTGGTTACCGTAGTAGGCTATAATGACAAAGGCTTTATTTTCAAAAACTCCTGGGGCACTGACTGGGGCGACAAAGGATATGGTTACATTTCTTTTGATGCACATCGCATTATGGCCCGCGAGGCTCTGTTTTTTAATGGTATTCAAGTCTATAATACAGAACTACTCAAAAAAACAAATACCGGCATGGATATACGTCTTAAATCCAGCGGGAATTATTTCAATGAAAAAGCCGGTTTAATGTTTTCCATATTCACAACTGCCGCAAACTCAAATATAGATATAGAGTCCGTTCACTACGCGGTATATGGAATGGATGGCAAACTCCTTTCAGAAAAAACAATTGACCAAGCAAACAGTACTTACAACACCTATTTATGGGAACCTTTTAAAGAGACACTTATGCCTCCTTATTTTTTAGAAAAGGCAGGTTTTGTAAAGGTCATTGCAACGGTAATTATTAAAGGAAAGCCATACACCTATACTTACAGATGTGTGAATTTTATGGCTCAGGAATATGGAGCAAAGGAGCAGCAAAACACAACAATACTGAAGGGAACACCTACCATCACTAGTTCCTATAAAGAGTTTTTACCTAGCACAATGGAAAATCTAGGTTTCAACTATCCCTTAGCC
>JANQTO010000425.1:4762-10997 GCA_030731685.1 Nonlabens sp. | reverse complement strand
CCAAATACCAATTCGCGAACAACCAGTTTGTACAATGCAAACACCGACAGCAAAAAGCTAAATGACCCAAATACCACCTAACAAATCCACTGCACTAGGTGTAGATTCCATCTCAAGTTTACTTGTAAAACAGGCAATTCCTGCGTCTATAGGAATTCTGGTAATGTCGTTAAACATGCTTGTGGACGGCATTTTTGTGGGCAACTGGATAGGGCCAGATGCGCTGGGTGCTGTAGGAGTGGTGCTGCCCATTTCGTTTTTTGTTGCTGCGCTGGGTATGGCTATAGGAATCGGTGGTTCGAGCATTATTTCAAGAGCACTAGGTTCTAATCAGGACGACAAAGCAAAACATACCTTTGGGAATATGCTCGCGTTGACGGTGCTTATCACCAGCACTATGGCGATTTTTGGGCTATTATTTATAGATACGCTGGTGCCAGCTTTTGGCGGTAGAGGTAATCTTTTTGAGCCAGCACGCACCTATTATGAAATCGTTTTTTACGGTATCCCTGTACTTGGTTTGTGTATGATGGGAAATAACGTCATACGTGCCGAGGGCGCACCTAAGTTTGCCATGGTTGCAATGCTCATACCGTCAGCAGGAAACCTATTCTTAGATTATATTTTTATAAACGTGATGGAATGGGGTATGGCAGGTGCCGCATGGGCAACTACAGTGAGTTATTTCTTGTGTTTCTTTTATATTCTTTGGTTTTTTCTGTCGGGTAAAAGCGAGTTGTTTCCTAGTCTGAAACACCTTGTTCCTGCATGGGATATTTTAAAAGAAATAGGCAGTTTGGGGTTTGTAACCCTAGCCAGGCAAGCCACTTCGAGCCTTATTTTTTTACTGATGAACAACATACTTTTTGAGCTAAGTGGTGAGCAAGGCGTCACCGTTTATAGGGTTGTGGGCAGTTTGATGATGTTTGCCATCTTTCCAGTACTGGGCGTTACCCAAGGTTTTCTGCCCATAGCTGGTTACAATTATGGTGCAACTAAATGGTCGAGGGTGCGCGAGGTGATTTATTTATCTATAAAAGTGTCTTGTGTACTGGGAACGCTCATATTTATAGGCTTATTTATTTTTACAGAACAAATCGCTGGACTGTTTACAAAAGACCTAAGTATTATAACACAAGCAGCATTTGCCATGCGCATGGTTTTTTTAAGTGTGCCATTTATCGCCATACAACTTATAGGCGCAGCATATTATCAGGCCATAGGTAAAGCCATTCCGGCGTTACTGCTCACCATATTGCGCATGGCCATTGTGCTCATACCGCTATTGTATATTTTACCCACATTTTACGGGGAGTTAGGCGTGTGGATAAGCTTTCCCATCGCAGACTTCATCGCTACGGTAATCACAGCCTATTACTTATGGCTGGCTATGAAAAAATTAAACAGGAAAGAAACGGTAGGTTTATAAGGAGTTCGCTTTCGCGAAAGCGTAATTACAACAAATTTGGTTCTACGATACTGGAATTGTGCAGTCAAAACATAGTTTCTGTGATATGTTCATTAGATAATTATGATACACTTTTGAAGTTAATTGATTTTTTGGTGATGACTTAAAGCAGCTCGTGTGTTTATTTTTAAATCGTGATTCTAAAAACGATAATAATGATACTTCCGCTGCGACAAACGATTTTTAGTACTGAAATAATTAAGTCAATTATTAAGCCCTATGGTAAGCTGCATTTTTTAGAGGATATTTTTGTTTTAGAAGTTAATTATTTAGTCAACTTTGTTTGGGACCATCAGGCGGATGTTATCGAAGATTTAGAACAATTTTATGGGGATAGCTTACATCGTGTTGTTTACATCTCAAATAGAGTATATCATTTTGATTGTAACCCTTTGATTTGGGTTAAATTAAAGAATTTAAATCTCAGAATAAAGGGCATCGCTATTGTAAGTGACCTGCATTGTAACAAGCTTCAGAAGGTGGTTGAGTCGCTTTTTTTGCCTGTTAATGTATTGTACTACGATTGTATGATAAACGCTTTTCAATGGGCAGCCACCATGAACCAAAGTGCATTTTTAGAGGTTATTTAAATGAACGTTAAAATGTAATATCCTGTTATTTTCTTTATAATTCTATAATATCTTTACCCAAACATGAGGTTAGAATGTATACAAAAAAATTTGATGTAAGATGGAGCGATTTAGATGCTAACAGGCACATGGCAAACAGTGCCTACCAAAATTTTATGAGCCACACGCGCATGGCGTTTTTGATAGAAAACGGTTTTGGACAACGTGAAATGGCTATCTATAATACAGGTCCTGTTATTTTTAGTGAGCAAATATTTTACTTTAAGGAAATTCATCAAGGTCATCCTATAACCGTTACCTGTGAGGTGACAGGATTGAGTGAAGATGGAGCCTTTTTCAGCTTCAGACACGATTTTTACGATCACAAAGGTAATAACCTCGCACGTGGAATTATGTCTGGTGCTTGGATGCATTTAGGTTCACGTAAAATAGAACCGCTTCCTAATGAGCTGGGCATATTAATTAAAAATATTACAAAATCTAAAGATTTTGAGAATTTGACTAAGGAAAATATGCGTTCTCATGGGCAATTTCCTACGGATAATCATGTATTTGGGTAATTTCTTTTCTTTTCTTATTTTCAGTAGTCCACTTTTTGTATTTTACAAAGCATTAATTTGGGGATTATGAAATCAGTTAAAGAAACAGCTTTTTATTCAGAGGTTCGTAAGGAACTTCATTTACCCTATGCTACTGTTTACTTCTTTGACCATTTTTTAGTGTCAGAAATTAACGCCGATGTTCTTTTTACTTGGGAACTTGCAAAGCCTATAATAAATGAGGCAACTACTTTTTATGGAAACACTGGCGAAAAGATAATCTATATTTCTAATCGCATAAATTCTTATACCGTAAAGGCCGTAGACTGGTTATTGTTTATAAAATACAGTTTCAAACTAGCAGGTTATGCTATTATAAGCAGGGATGAAAGAGGTGCTAGAAGCGCCGTTTTTGAATCACTGTTTATACCTACAAAATTTAAAGTATTCTACGATTTCATAGATGCCATGCAGTGGGCAGCAACCATACAGTTGCCTGGTGATAAGATAGCGCGCTAGCCTTTTTTACTAGTAAGGTAAACGCCACAAAAAATAAGCGCTCCAGCCACAGCCTTTGTTATCGTAAGGTCGTCTTTTCCCCAACCTACTGCAACCGTGGTAGCGATAAGTGGCTGCAGGTATATAAATACGGCAACGGTGCTGGGTCTCAAATTTTTAATTGCTATAATATTCAGCATGTACGTGCCAAATGTTGAAAACAGCACTACATATCCTATGCACATAATTACGTACAAACTAGAGTCTACCCAGGAAAACGCAAGCCCTTCTTGTATGCCAAAAGGTGTAATGAACAGTATTCCAAACAAGTACAACCATTTCATGAGCGTGAGTACATGGTACTTTTTGGTTAGTTTTTTTGCCAGAATAATGTAAAACGAGTAAGATAACGCGTTTACAAATATGAGTATGTTCCCGAGTAATGGATTTTTTGCCGTGGCCGTCGCGCCTGAACTATCACTTAAAATAAGTAGTGCCGCACCAGCAAACCCTATGAATATGCCTAAAACACGTACCAGTTTAAGATGCTCATTTAAAAAGAGATAACTTAATAGTAAAACGATTATAGGCGTCGTCACCATAAGCACCGATGCACTAATAGGCGCAGTAAGTGACAAACCTACCATAAAGGTGACCATGTTAAATCCTACCCCGCAAAATGCAGCAAGTGCAATAAGCGGCAGTTCTTTTAACGGAACTTTTTCTTTAGGGCCAGCAAGTGTGGCAACAATCCAAAAAATAGCACCTGTACCTAACACCCGATACCATGACAGGCCAAAAGGTCCAATGTGTGCTGGTGTGGCTTCCTTGGCAATCGTAAAATTGAGTGCATAGAATAGTGCGACAAATAAACCGCACATAATGGCAATGGAGCGTTTTGTCACGACCTTAATGCTTGTGCAGCCTGTGCTACCGTTTTCTTGCTGTTTCCTACATAGGCAATGTCACTAAATAGGAGAATAGGCCGCTTTATAAAGGTGTAATGCTCTAGTAATAATTCTTTGTAATCATTTTCACTTAACTGCTTCTCGTGCAAACCGCGTGACCTGTAAAGTTGGGCGCGTCTATTGAATAAGGATTCATAGCTGCCTTCCTGTTTGACTAGAAACTCTAGTTGCTCAGCAGTTACAGGTGAAGTCTTTACGTTTTGTAAAACAACGTTTTCAGGCAGGTCCAGTTCTTTTAAAATGCGCTTGCAGGTATCACAACTGTCTAAGTAGATGAATGTATTTTTCATCTTGCAAAATTACGACAGCTTTTTTTAAAAAGTTGAGGTTTGTTAGTTACGCTTTCGCGAAAGCGTGATTCCCAAAACCTGACAGGTAGTATTGAACAATCAATAGTATTAAGTAAAAAATATTAAAACAAATGGGTCGCTCCTATACAAGAGCGACCCATGATATTGCAAAAGGTGAATGGCTAATTCTTTGCATCATTAATTAAATACGGTGTTCGACCATCAGTTATAATAACCTTGCTATTATTGGATTTAGCTAATTCTATAAAAGCCTCAATACTGCGTATCTTTAAAATTTCAGGTGTTAGACCCTGCGCTAATATCATTTGTGCATCTCTTGTTCCTGTTGCTTCTATGATTTTGCGGTCTGCCTCTAAGCGTTCCCTTTGTAGAATAAACTCCATTCTCATGGCATCTTGTTCTGCTTGTAATTTTTGCTCTATAGAAAGAGATAGGCCTTGAGGTAGCTGAATGCTTTTCATGAGCACCGCTTCTATGATGATTCCCTGTGGTGAAAGCGTTTCTTCCATCTTACTTTTAATGGCCATTTCTATGTCTGCGCGCTTACCAGAGTGCATGTCTTTTGCAAAAAATTGCGAGCAAACGTCAGAACTTGCAGAACGGAATACAGCCGACATTACGTCTTGATAATTAGGACCTACGTTTCTTAGTACTGTTGGTACTTTATCTACTTCTAAGCGATAGAGAATAGAAATCTCAGAATCTACACTCAACCCTTCTTTACTTGGTAATCTAAGTGCTAGCTTGAGGTTGTTAGTTTGTATGGACTCCTTAATAACCTTAGTTGTGAAGGGATTGAAAACGATGGTTCCCTGAGTAGTAACCTTATCATCTAGCTTTCCAAGCCGTTGCTTTACTCCAGCTTCACCAGGTCTAATTACTGCGCAGCTTGTCATTAATGTCGTAGCTGCAATAATGGTCAATATTTTTTTCATAGCTTTACTATTAATATTTGATAGTAAAAGTCGCTACATTCAAAGTATCATAACAATCTTAAATGTTATTTTTTTCTTAAATATTCTGGTAATTTTCTAATTGCATTTGTAGAATTAGTCTTTTTATAAAATGATATTTAAGTATTGTCTATTGCAGCGTATCATTGAAAAAAACAAATTGTTTAAGCAGTTTGAGCTTATTATATTTATGAAATGGAAAACAGTAAAATGAAATTCAATACAAAAGCAATTCATGGTGGGCAACAAAACGTGGACCCAGCTTACAACTCGGTCATGCCACCTATTTATCAAACAACGACGTTTAAGCAGGACAGTCCTGGAAATCATAAGGGTTTTGAATATGCAAGAAGCGGTAATCCTACCCGTGCTGCACTCGAGCGCTCACTCGCTAGTATTGAAAATGGGCATTACGGTATTGCATTTGGTTCTGGACTTGCGGCGATAGACGCGGTTTTAAAGTTGCTCAAACCTGGCGATGAGGTGATTTGTACAAACGACCTGTATGGAGGTTCTTATAGATTGTTCACTAAAATATTTCAGGATTTTGGTATTAAATTCTGTTTTGTTGCCATGGATAATGCAAATGCTGTTGAATCTCACGTGAATCAAAACACAAAACTTATTTGGGTTGAAACACCTACCAACCCCATGATGAATATCGTCGATATAAAGGCCATTGCCGGCATTACAAAAAAGTACGAGCTGCTACTCGCCGTAGACAACACCTTTGCCACAGCATATTTACAAAGGCCACTTGATTCGGGAGCAGACATTGTGATGCACAGCGCAACAAAATATCTAGGTGGTCACAGTGATGTTATCATGGGTTCGCTTGTAGTTAAGGATGAAGAACTTGCAAAGCGTTTATATTTCATTCAAAATGCAAGCGGCGCAATTCCAGGGCC
>JANQTO010000425.1:0-4662 GCA_030731685.1 Nonlabens sp. | reverse complement strand
TGACCATCCCAACCATGATATTGCCGCACAGCAAATGGACGACTACGGTGGTATGGTGTCATTTTCTACAAAGGCGGGAACTCTACAAAGCGCTAAGAACATCTTGGAAAAGTTCAAGATTTTCACCCTTGCTGAATCTTTAGGCGGTGTGGAGTCACTTGCTGGTCACCCAGCGACCATGACGCATGCAAGCATTCCTAAAACTGACCGCGAGCAGGTAGGCATTGTAGATTCATTAATAAGGTTAAGTGTAGGTATAGAACACATCGACGATTTAATCAGTGATTTGGAACAAGCATTGTCATAAACGTTACGCTTTTGGTAAATATAGTAATAGTCAAAAAAAATGCTCCGCAATTGCGAAGCATTTTTTAATTATAGGTTTTTTTTAATTCTATAGATAGAAAATGTAACCTACGTTAAACCACCATATCCAGTCGTTTGCACGGTTGTTTACATTATTCGGACTTAAACCGTCTACATAATCCTCTCCAACGTAATAATGCCATCTTGAGGAAATCAATAGATCAGAAAGTGGACTTACTTTATATCGCATCCCTATATCACCAGAGATAGCAATGGCTGACCCTTGTGAAACGTCTATGCGGTCAATGAATGTAGGGAATGTAGTCACACTATTATTTAATGGACCTAGGGAACTCATAGCCTCTGGTCTGAAGTTCACATAGTGAGCACCGAGCCCTATATAAGGAGCTGTTTTAGGTTGTCCACCTTGAAAGTCGCGTATACTCCATGGAAACCATTCCACTTGCATTCCTGCTTCAAAAACCTTAGCTTTTCCCTCCATAGAACGCAGTTGTAAGCCACCTAAGCTATTACGCTCTGAAAGTTCACTTAGGTGATTCAATGTAGTTACGTGATAACTAAGCTGGCTACGCAGTTTAAAGTGGTCATTCCAGTAAGTGTCACCACTATAACAGTCACAGTCTGCTCTGTACGCAAAGTTAATGTAGTGCACCAGGCCTATGCCTATGCCCACATTTCCTTTGTTCGTGTCGAAATCGTAACGCTCACCGTAATCACTTTGAAATGCAACGGGCCCGACTATAACTCCTAATTCATGTGAAAAGCCTAGCTGTGCGGTGGTTTCCGTAGTAATGCTCAATGCAATAATGATTACCAGGGTTTTAATAAGAGTTTTGAACATCATGTTTTAAAACGAGTATAAGAAGCAAATATAATAAAATGTTAATGACCTAAACTATTGAATGGTAGTATTACTAGGTTTAAAGAGTTTTATCAGGTTTTAATCGGGTATAGCGGTGAGTTACACTATTCACGCATAGTAAAGATTCATTAAAATTTGCTTAATTTTAAGGTCTTCATAGCGTACATATTCTATATTTGCAACGCTTAACGCAAACGTTATATTACTACATATTATTACAGATAATGGAAAAAAATGTTCAAGATTTTATCGACCTGATAAAAAAGAAAAATCCTAACGAGCCAGAGTATATTCAAGCGGTTAGTGAAGTTGCAGAGGCTGTCGTGCCTTTCATAGAAAAAAACCCAGCTTATCAAGTAGATAAATTACTGGAACGTATGGCTGAGCCAGAGCGCGTAACCATGTTCCGTGTGCCATGGACCGACGATAAAGGAGAGGTGCAGGTTAATCGCGGTTACCGTATCCAGATGAATAGTGCCATAGGACCTTATAAAGGTGGATTACGTTTTCACCCAACGGTAAACTTGAGCATCCTTAAGTTTTTAGCCTTTGAGCAAACGTTCAAAAACAGCCTTACTACATTGCCTATGGGTGGTGGTAAAGGTGGTTCAGATTTTGACCCTAAAGGAAAATCAGACCGTGAAGTAATGCGTTTTTGCCAGTCATTTATGACGGAACTACAGCGCATTATAGGTGGCGATACGGATGTGCCTGCTGGAGACATAGGTGTAGGTGGTCGCGAGATAGGATATCTTTTTGGCCAGTATAAGCGTTTAAGAAATGAATTTGTAGGTGTTCTTACTGGTAAAGGCCGTTCTTATGGAGGCTCTTTAATACGTCCAGAAGCTACAGGTTACGGTTGTGTATATTTTGCACAAAACATGCTAAAAACCCAAGACAAAGAAATTAAAGGTAAAACCGTGCTCGTATCGGGTTCTGGTAACGTTGCGCAATATGCCGTTGAAAAAATAAATGAGTTAGGCGGTAAAGTAATCGCTATGTCTGACTCTAGTGGTTATATTTTAGACAACGATGGTATAGATGCTGACAAACTTGCATTTATCATGGAGCTTAAAAATGTTAAGCGCGGTCGCATAGAGGAATACGTGAGCAAGTATTCAAATGCTACATTCCACGAAGGTGAGCGCCCATGGTCTGTGAAGTGTGATATAGCACTTCCTTGTGCTACACAAAATGAGCTTAATGAAGAAGAGGCAAAAATGCTTGTAGAGAACGGTTGTATATGCGTTGCCGAAGGTGCAAACATGCCATCTACTCCTGAAGCTATAGAAGTATTCTTGCACAAGAAAATTCTTTTTGCTCCTGGTAAAGCATCTAATGCTGGTGGTGTTGCAACCTCAGGACTGGAAATGTCTCAAAATTCTATGCGTTACAGCTGGACTGCCGAGGAAGTTGATAGTAAACTACACAGCATCATGAACGACATTCACGAGTCTTGTGTGAAGTATGGAAAAGACGATTCTGGCTTCGTTGACTACGTAAAAGGTGCAAACATCGCAGGTTTTGTAAAGGTAGCAGACGCTATGCTTGCACAAGGTGTGGTGTAAATAGTACGCTTTCGCGAAAGCGAACCCCATTAACATCAAAACCCTTGTTACTTACAAGGGTTTTTTTAATGACCTTTTTAAAGTGTTATTTTTACAGGGCCGAAATCATATTTGTGCAATCCAAGCGTTAATAGATATATGAGATTTACCATTTTATGCTTATTGTGTTTTATTCAATTCACCGCCGCTCAAGATTTTTCAAATTCCTGGGTGGGCCATTTTTCTTACAACGAGGTTACTGATATTGTTGCAGGTGACGGTGAGATTATTGTTGCTGCTCAAAATGCAATATACAGGTATGATTTAGCTTCCAGACAAACGACTACGTTTTCTACGGTTAATGGACTCAACGGGCGCGATATTTCTCAAATCTATTATAGCATAGATAAAGACGTTCTAGTCGTGGGATACGGCAATGGTTTGCTTCAACTTATCTTAGGAGACAACAGCGTCATAAATGTAGTTGCAATTCAAGACAAACTTACGATTCCGGTGAACCGTAAGCGCATTAACGATTTCTTAGAACGTGGCGATTTACTTTATATAGCTACTGATTTTGGAATTGCCCTCTACGACTTAAACAGAATGGAATTTGATGACACGTATTTCATAGGGAATAATGGAGCGTTACTGCCAATTAAAGGAATTGAAGTAGAAGGTAACAACCTTTATGCTGCCAGTATAGATAATGGCGGTATACGCAGAGCAGATATTACAGACCCTTTTTTGCTGGACTTCTCTAACTGGACAGAAATAAATACGGGAAGCTTCGATAATCTAACAAATTTTAATGGCGATTTGTATGCTGGTGACGGTCGTTTTCAATATAGATTTTCAGGAACAAATTTCATTTTTCAAGGACAACAACGTGCACCTATATCTGATTATTTTAGTGGAGATGCTTTGAGGGTAACTACATTTCCAACCGATTTGAGTGTTTACGGTCCCACGGGCACCGAGCAACTTTTTGTAGGTGCCATAGAAGGTATTACGTATCAATTCACTACGAGCATTATCGTAGATAACCAGCTTTTTATAGGAACTCGAGAAAATGGTTTGATTGTGCTCGACATTAATAATCCCGCGATTCCAGAATTTGTTACCGCTCCAGGCCCATCGCGTAATAGTCCGTTTTCTGTCACTAGCGCAGGCGGTGATGTCTGGGTTGGATATGGTGATCACACCTTTACGTACAACCCGAATCCCTTAGAACAATTTGGAGTGAGTCGTTATAGAGATGAGGTTTGGGACAACTACGATAATAACACTATCCAGGGAATACGCAGTATTGCTACCATAACCATAAATCCAGAAAATACAGAGCAAGCGCTGCTTAATTCTATGCAGGACGGTATTTTACAGTTTGAACCTGACGGGACTTCTATTTTATATAATGCGAGCAACTCCACACTGCGTGGTGTAGACCCTACTACTGGTTTTGAGCCAACTAACATACGTGTTTCAGAAAGTATCTTTGATGCAAGAGGTAATTTGTGGGGACTAAATCTTATCAGGGAACAGCCTTTAGTGCGTAGAACAGTATCTGGCCAATGGTCCAGCATAGATTTCTCTGATTTTTTTCCTAATATCAATCGTAGTAGTTACGGTTCCATAGAAGTTTTACAAGGTGGTGAAATCGTGTTCGGTACAGTAGATTTTGGTATTTTCGGATATGATCCAGCATCAAACACATTTGCAAATATTACTGAAGGCGTACAGCAAGGTGGACTCGTAAATAACTATGTTAGCGCCATGCGAGTAGACCAGCGCGGTGCGTTGTGGATAGGTTCAAATTTCGGGTTGCGAGTATTATTCGGTCCAGCCTCTATGTTTACTGATAATGCCCAGGATGCACGCTCCATAGTTATTGAAGATGCGAGCGGTATTCCTAGGGAATTGTTAGAT
>JANQTO010000424.1 GCA_030731685.1 Nonlabens sp. | reverse complement strand
GGCTGCACCACGTAATCTTCGGTTTGCAGCGGCGCACAAATCTGTTTTGAGAGATTGCGAACGGTTAAATAGCGATTTAACAAATCACCTGCCGCCGAGGTATCTGGTAAGGTCGGATATGGTTCTGATATGTAGCTCATGTGCTTGTTTATTTCTCATCATCAATGCGTAAGCATTGTTAAAACCAATTGGCTTTAACCACGTCAGCGCATATTGCTGTTCAAACTTTTGTTTAACATAATAACGCTTTGTTAATTCTAAAAGCTGTTCCAGCGAGCGTTGTTGTTTTTTACTGTTCTTTTTAGCGTCATCCAGCTTTTCCTGTAATTCTTCGGGTGTAAGCTTATCTTGATATTCTTGGATTTTTTTTATCAACTCCTCATTTTTCTTCATCTCTGTAACGCTCTTGTCCATGCGTTGTTCCAGTTCCTTCTTTTCGGCATCGTCTTTAAGCGGAGACTTATCAAGATTTTCTTTCAAACGCTCCATTTGCTGACGCATCTTTTGTTCCTGTTCCACTTGATTTTTGAGCGCCTGGTCTAGCTTGCGCTTGTCATTAAAACTGCGCTGCTGCTTTTCAATTTGTTCTTGCGTGAGTTGATCCAATTTTTCTTGTTGCTGTTTCTGCTCCTTCAACGATTTTTCAAGATTAGAGAGCGACTCTTTTTGATTACTCAATTGCTTCTCCTGCTCCTCATCGTTAGATAATTTACGATATGAAAACACTTGCGATTTTGCACTCTTATAATTGTTTACCGCGTCATTATCGATGGCTTCAAAATAAAACTGATAACTCTTACCAGCAACTAGTGGTACATTGCCAGGGAAGGTCAGAAAGAATTGGTCATACGTACCACGATTTGTTCCGATGGTATAAATCTTAGGATTGCTCGCGTCATCGCTCGGATAATAAACCAGTTGTGTTTTACGTATTCCATAATCGTCTGCCACCTGACCTTTGAAATAAAGCAGCTCGTCATTAATGGAATCCTTGCGCATTTCTAGCGTAAGTTCTGGATACTCATCTTTGGTTACGTCAATACTAAAGTTAAGGTCTTCGTAGTCTGTAGCTACCTTGTTAGACGTTGCTATAGTGTACTTTAATGGTTGCATAACCGCTTTCGCGAAAGCGAACTTATCACCATCCTTTGTAAACTTATTTATTGCCTGTTGTTCCTTAAAAAGTACCTTGTCCGTAGCTGCAGTATTTAAACGCCATGTGATGCGCGTACCTTGCGGAACGATAGCATTACCGGTGCTTTTGACAATTTCGTTTGCTTTACCGGTATGGCTAGGATAGTCCATGACCAGCTCCAGCGACTTTATTACTGGAACTTCGTTAACGTTCAAATTATAGGTCTCACTGGTTACCTCATTTGCCTGTAAAACAAACGAAGTAGACTTCTCTGGTCTGTTGAAAATGAAAGAAAACTTACCAGGTGTTTCCTGATTCATGTAATATGTTTGCCCGTTATACAAAATGCTTGCGTTTTCGGGTATTTTACGACCACTTACGGACACATTGAGTTTAAAATCGCGCTTTTGTAGTGTGTTTAGGTCTGTATTCTCCACTTTAAAGGTGAATGGCGCTGGTGGAATGTATTCATTCTTGTAGTCCACTACTCTAGTGGCACCGTCAGTAATTACTTCATTATTACCAGTGAAAAATAGCGCGGCAATGATTAAAACTGGAACTGCTAAGTACTTTAAGTAAGAAGCGTTCTTTTTAAAATCTATAGCCAGCGAAAAAGGAATAGGTTTAAGCTCCTCACTTTTTTGATTGATACCAGCCCACGTGAGCTCGTCATCGCCACCATTCTTGTGCAGTTGCAATACATTTATAAGTTTATCAGACACCTCGGGAAAATGTGTGCCTATCATCGCGCTTGCGTCCCTAAAATCAATACCTGAAAACAATTTGAACAAACGAGCAACGGGAATTCCTATAAATTTGAAAAGTAAGGCTGCTTCTATGGCAATAAACATCCAGAACAAAATAGTTCTACCTAGCGGACTCAACCACAAAAAATACTCCACGATTGCTGTGAATAAAAAATACAACAAGC
This sequence comes from Nonlabens sp., assembly GCA_030731685.1. GTDB lineage: Bacteria > Bacteroidota > Bacteroidia > Flavobacteriales > Flavobacteriaceae > Nonlabens. Next base: position 8,948 of record JANQTO010000424.1, on the reverse strand, counting down.
CTAAGGTCATAAAGAGAATGATTCCCTTTATAATCTCGTTTACGTAATACTTGCGTATAAACTTTGTGAGCTTGAGCTCTATAACTTCATAATTTGACATACTTCTATTTAGTCTACTCTACCTTGTAAAGATAACGATATGAACATAGTTTTTATGATATGAACATTTCTTGATAACATAGCTCATTATGAATTCTAAAACCCACGCACTATATTTACGTTGTTAATAACCACCGTACTTATGAACGATTTGAAATATTTAGTAGCATATGTAGTACCACTTTTGTGCGTTGTGGGAATTATGCAAGGTGGTCTATGGTTGTTTGTGACACCAGCTGTGGTTTTTATACTTGTGCCGCTTATTGAACTGGTCATGCCGTCGTTGCAATCAAATCTTGACGAAAATGCTAAAGACAGTAAACTTAAAAACAGCTTTTTTGATGTCATCCTTTGGCTTAATGTTCCTATTATTTACGGCGTTCTTTTTTACGGCCTTTACACGTTCAGCATCAGTGATTACGAAGTTTACGAGATTGTAGGTTTTATATTTTCGTTGGGAATCGTTGCTGGCAGTAATGGTATTAATGTGGCACATGAACTAGGTCACCGTCAAGATACCTGGGAACGCTTTTTAGGTAAAGCGCTGTTATTGCCCAGCCACTACATGCATTTTTATGTAGAGCATAACTATGGCCATCACCTCAAAGCTGCAACACCCGAAGACCCAGCAACTGCTCGCTATAACGAAACGCTGTACGCATTCTGGTGGCGTTCGGTAACAAGCCAGTACACAAGTGCGTGGTCCATTCAAAAACGGCTGAATAAGTCGAACAATACACCGCTTTTAGGTCTAAAGAACGATATGTTCTGGTACACGGTTTTACAGGTGAGCTACATTTTACTCGTGGGGTTGTTGTTTTCTTGGCCTACGGCATTAGCAGCAATCGCTATAGGAGTTGTAGGTTTTACGTTGCTAGAAATTATTAATTATCTAGAACATTACGGTTTACGCAGAGTGAAGAAAAAATCTGGTCGCTATGAAGTAGTACGAGAAATTCATAGTTGGAACTCTAACCACGCACTAGGCCGTATTCTCCTATACGAACTTACCCGACACAGTGACCATCATTACCGCGCAAGTAAAAAATATCAAGTGCTGGACTATCACCCAGAAAGTCCGCAATTACCCTATGGTTATCCTACGATGATGGTTATTGCGCTTGTTCCTCCATTATGGTTTGGAATTGTAAATAAACATGTTCCACGGGAAATGGTTTTGCTGGCTTAACGTAAGTAAATAGTGTTTAACGATTTTCAACTTAATCTAGTTCCACTAATTGCTAAAAAGTAAAGGTATTTATGAGTGTTTCATGGTATAAAGGATTTTTCAGAAATCTCGCTAAACAAGAAAATGGAAATTTTTATTTTAAAGATGAAGATTTATCAATAGGTATGGGTGTGCGCAGTCCCAACGTTATCTTTAAAGTGAAGTTTAACTATAAGAATAATCTCATCACGGTACTAAACCGCACAGGAACTGCGTACGTTGGAAATATAAGCTGCGAGCTACATGACTCTCTACAACCTATAGCTTTTGAAATCAATAATATATCTCACCTACAAAATTTATTTCTTAGGAAAAAAAGTAGACTTAAGATAACTTCTAAAAACAAGAATATTATTCATTTTTTAAAGCATAACAGAAATATACAAGAACTTAGTAAAATAGCGGAAAAAGACAATTTCAGTCCTATCATTACTTGTGAATTTGACAAATCTTGGAGAATCGATGCAGCCTATCATTTAGCTTTTGACAATTGGACTGAACCCATAGAACCTATAATTACACTGTACAAAAATCTAATTGATGAATTTGAAAAGCATATTGCTTACCTAAATCCAAAACAATATCGAGAGATGCAGTAAAATATCCGTACCGAAAACGAATCCAATAGAAAAAGTGCGTCCACGCAACCTATTTACTCCGTAACTAACTTCCTATCTTTGCACCCTTAAAATAGTAAGAAGATGAGTACTCCAGTTCGCGTAAGATTTGCTCCTAGCCCTACAGGTCCATTACACATAGGTGGTGTAAGAACCGCATTATTTAACTACTTGTTTGCAAAAAAACACGGCGGTACATTTATACTGCGCATAGAAGACACAGACCAAAATCGTTTTGTAGAAGGTGCTGAGCAATATATCATAGACGCTTTAAACTGGTGCAATATACCCTATGACGAAGGTCCTGGAAAGGATGGCGGCTATGGTCCATACAAACAAAGCGAGCGCAAAGGTCGTTACCGTGCGTATGCCGAAAAACTAGTTGAAACTGGTGCTGCATACTATGCATTTGATACCGCTGAAACATTAGAAGAAGCTCGTAAAACGGCAGAAGCCAACAAAGAGACATTCATCTATAACCATCACAACAGGTTGGCGTTTGAGAACTCTCTGACCCTTTCCTCTTCAGAAACACAGAAGCGCATTGCCGCTGGAGCAGATTATGTCATTCGATTTAAGCCCGAGCTTAAAACCTTAGAAATGTTTGACGAGATACGCAAAAACATTACCATAGAAACTGCCCTTATTGACGACAAAGTGTTGTTTAAAAGTGACGGTATGCCTACCTATCACCTTGCAAACGTAGTAGATGACCATGAGATGGAAATATCGCACGTGATACGTGGTGAAGAGTGGTTGCCTAGTATGGCGTTGCATGTTTTGCTGTATGAAAGTTTTGGCTGGACAGCACCTAAATTTGCTCATTTACCACTTATCCTTAAACCTACAGGTAAAGGAAAATTAAGCAAGCGCGATGGCGACAAAATGGGCTTTCCCGTTTTTCCATTAAACTGGACAGACCCTAAAACAACGGAGTTCAGTTCTGGTTATAAAGAGGCTGGTTACTTGCCTGAAGCTGTTGTGAATTTGCTTGCGTTTCTAGGCTGGAATCCAGGAACAGAGCAAGAACTGTTCACTTTAGATGAGTTAGTACAGGCATTTTCACTAGACCGTGTGCATAGTGCCGGTGCAAAATTTGACCCTGAAAAAGCAAAGTGGTTCCAGCAACAGTGGTACGTGCAGCAGGATGATGCTGTTGTGGGTGACGCTTTCGCGAAAGCGTTACAAGCAAAAGACATTTCCTATGGTTCTACAGACTTTGTAACCATGGTCGTGGCACTCGTAAAAGAACGCGCTGTATTTACTGACGATTTATTTGAACTTGCAGGATTCTTTTTTATCGCACCAACAAGCTACGATGAAACCGCTGTTAAAAAAGCATGGAACGAGCAAACGGGAACTATCATGAATGAGGTAGCAGCAGTAGTTACTGCTTGTACAGTTGATACTGCGAGCGGTTTGAGTGATGCTGTAAAGAATTGGATTAAAGAAAAGGAACTCGGCATGGGTAAAGTAATGATGCCGTTGCGACTAGCACTTGTAGGCAGTCTTATGGGACCTGATGTTTTTGAAATAGCAGCATTATTAGGCAAGAACGAAACGGCAAACCGTATTCACACCGCTTGTAAGAAACTGTCTTAGAAATAAATACGTAAACCTGCAGTAGCAAAACCTACATTTCCGTTAAGGTCATTACCTGCGAGGTCTTTGCTTGCCAGTGCATCTAGAAATCCATAATGATAATGCGCTGTTAACCTAAAGCTACGTGCTCCAGCGCTAAAACCTACTACGCCATTAAGGTTGATGGGTGATACTTCTTTGAAAGATTGTATCGCGATGGGGTTTGCGCCACCTATAATGGCGTTCTCAAAACGGTCATCTTTAATTTTGAATTCGCTATTGAGCATAAAAGCTGGCCCTACTTCTACCGAGAAATAGTCGCTTTGTGCAACTTTCCATGCTAGCATAAGTCTAAACTCCACGCCTATCATGTTCATGTCGATGTCCTCTAGCGTTAGGTTTTCTTGGACCGTGAAGTTATTGCTGAAAATACTCACACCGTATATCAAATCAAAATCGTCCCTGAAATTACCTCTAGTTCCGGCTGTTCCCATGAATCCCGTTCCTGAGTTTATATTTACGTGTTTGTTATGCAACTGAAAATACGTCACATCGCCGCCTAGACCTATGCGGTTGTTATAGGAACGGTTACGGCTTTGAGCGTTTACAGTTGTGAATGCCAGTAACGCAAAAACAAGGAGGTAACTAAGTTTCATAGATAGGGATTAAGCCGTAAACATAATGCTATTTTATCTGTTATTTCAGTCGTTTAACGTTAATCTATTAGGTTGGGGTAACGTTGCACTCGATAAATGAAGCAGGTATGATTGTAATGTAACTATTAGACTTCTTTTACTACTAACCATTTGACTACCTTTAACAAACTAAAAATTATAAAATGGAAAACTTAATATTGCCCGTAATCGTTGTATTTGCTGTGATTGTACTATTGGGCTCTTTTTTTACGGTAAAACAACAAACTGCTGCTCTTGTGGAGCGTTTTGGAAAATTTACAAGCATGCGCCACGCTGGTCTGCAGCTCAAAATACCGGTTATAGACAGAGTTGCAGGTCGCATAAATCTTAAAGTACAGCAGCTGGATGTAATCGTTGAGACTAAAACAAAAGATGATGTGTTTGTGCGCCTCAAAATTTCTGTTCAGTTTCAAGTAATCTATGACAAAGTATATGATGCGTTTTACAGGCTTCAAAATCCACACGACCAGATAACATCATATGTTTTTGATGTAGTGCGAGCAGAGGTGCCTAAAATGAAGCTAGACGACGTGTTTGAGCGTAAAGACGACGTAGCTATAGCGGTTAAACGCGAACTTAACGATGCTATGAGCGGCTATGGTTATGATATTATTAAAACCCTAGTCACAGATATTGACCCAGATGTACAGGTTAAGAACGCCATGAACCGTATTAATGCGTCTGAACGAGAAAAGGTAGCTGCAGAGTATGAAGCAGAAGCAGAACGTATCAAAATTGTAGCAAAAGCACGTGCCGAGGCTGAATCTAAGCGTTTACAAGGTCAAGGTATCGCAGACCAGCGTCGTGAGATAGCACGCGGTCTAGAGGAAAGTGTAGATGTTCTCAACAACGTAGGTATTAACTCGCAAGAAGCAAGTGCACTTATTGTGGTTACGCAACACTACGACACACTACAGTCTATAGGTGAAGCTACACAGTCTAACCTCATATTACTGCCTAACTCACCACAAGCTGGTAGCGACATGCTTAACAATATGATTGCAAGCTTTACAGCAAGTGCTCAAATAGGTGAGCAAATGAAAAAGCAAAACCACAAAAAAGAAACTACGGTAAAGGCAAAAGCAAAAGCTAGAAATGACCGAGAAGGTGAAAATGAAGGTGGTTACGAATAGATAACCGCATTGATGTTAACGTAAAAGAGCGGCCAATAGGCCGCTCTTTTCAGTTTTAATTTGGTATTATTCAAACTACCTACCTATAATCTTATTGACAATTTTAAGTGCGATAGCCTTCTTTGCAATAGATGCGACGAGATTGGAAAAAATCGTTGCTGGGGTGAGTGCATCCTTTGCTTGTTCAAACTTGAGCTTAAGATTCACAGAACCTATCTCCTTTTGAAGGCTTAGTTGTTCTAACTCCATTTCAATGTCCTCAAAACTGTTATAGATTTTCATAAGTATCTTTTTGGGTAATTGATTGATTGCTTTGTGAATTTGAATACTTGTTAAATAATTTTTTAGAAGACCGCTGCAGCATAATGCGCTCTATAGACGGTCTCAAAAAGTACATAATACATATACACAAAATAATATAGAGCAGTCCAACGATAGCATAACCTGCAGCTATTGAATTAGTTAACGTACCTAGGTATATAGCAAGTGCCACACTTAAAAAGATGAGTCCTAACAATAATACGAAACCTACAAACACCTTATGCACCGTGCTGGAGGCTGCCTGCATCACTTTCTTATAAAGGTCTAGCCTTTGAAAGGCAATAGTTGCATCTATGTACTCTTGGGTTGCGTTAAATAGTTCGTTAAATCTGTCGGTAATGCTTTGACTCATTCGTTGGTTTTATACTGTTGGCTTGGTTTTGTTATGAAACGCTGCATTTTTTTCTTTCAACTGAGCTAGTTTGTCCTCTAATGCTACGATTACATCATCTGCCTTGTAACTCGCTGTTTCTAAAGCGCTGTCTATGCGTTCTGCAACAGTTCCTCTAAAAGATTCTGCTTTTACACTTGCTCTTTCATATTTATCTTGAGCGTAAGCTGCTGCGCTTTCTTTAGCTTTTAGAGCGTTTTTCTTTAATTTTTTACGGGTGTCTTCTCCACTTTCTGGAGCATATAGTAGACCTACTGCTGCACCTACTGCTACGCCTGCGAGTACTCCTAGTATTGTTTTGCTTGAATTGTTCATAAGTATAATTTTAAATTGTAAAACAAAGGTACAATGAGCAGTAATCAAACATAGTTAATGACGGGTTAAATTTTTCATATAAAGTTAATTATATGTAAATAATCATACAATAAAGGTAAAAATTAAAGAATTATTTATGGATTATTGTTAAATACAGATAAAAATAAAACCTACATAGTTTATGATGCTATGTAGGCTTGTAAGGATTTCGCTTTCGCGAAAGCGAAATAATGAAACTAAATGTTCATACGAAGGAATTTGTTTTAAGCATCAATCTTTGCCCAAGTATCTCTAAGGCCTACAGTACGGTTGAAAACAATCTTTTCTTCGGTAGAATCTTTATCAACACAAAAATATCCTATACGCTGAAATTGAACGCTAGTGCCTACCTCAAGTTCTTTCACAGAAGGCTCGGCCATGGCGGTAATAACTTCAAGTGAATCTGTATTTACAAATTCCATAAAATCCTTTTCCTTGTCAGTATCTGGTGACGGAACGGTAAATAACCTGTCATATAAGCGCACCTCTACGGGTACCGCGTGTGCCGCGCTTACCCAGTGAAGTGTTCCCTTCACTTTGCGCAAACTTGCCTCAGAACCACTACCGCTTTGTGAATCTGGGTCATACGTAGCGTGAATCTCGGTAATATTACCGTTAGCGTCTTTTATGCAGCCTTCGCCCTTAATAATATAGCCGTTTTTAAGACGTACTTCCTTGCCTATGCTCAGTCTAAAGTATTTCTTGTTTGCCTCTTCTTTAAAGTCTTCACGTTCTATATACAATTCTTTAGAAAATGGCACTTCTCTAAAGCCACGGGAATCGTCCTCTTGATTATTCTCTGCCTGTAGCATTTCTACCTTATCGTCTGGATAGTTTGTAATAACCAATTTTACCGGGTCTAAAACACACATAACGCGGTCTGCAACTTTATTAAGGTCTTCTCTTAGGTGAAATTCTAGGTGATTTAAATCAACAAGATTATCACGTTTTGCAATACCTATGGAAGTAGCAAAATTACGCAAGCTAGCAGCTGTAAAACCTCTACGTCTTAATCCAGAAATGGTAGTCATACGTGGGTCATCCCAACCAGTGACAACTCCAGATTCTACTAATTTTTGAAGTTTACGCTTGCTCGTAACCGTATGTGAAACGTTACGACGTGCAAACTCTCGTTGCTTGGGACGTATTTTATTAGGATCTACAATCTGGTCTAGAAACCAATCGTAAAGTTCTCTATGTGGTAAAAATTCTAAGGTACAGAATGAGTGCGTTATTTGCTCTAGGTAATCGCTTTCACCATGTGTCCAGTCGTACATAGGATATATTTTCCAGTCTGTTCCTGTTCTATGGTGTGCTCTATTCACAACACGGTACATAATAGGGTCACGCATGAGCATATTTGTGGACTGCATGTTAATTTTAGCACGCAGTACATGCTCAGACTCGCCGTAATCGCCATTTTTCATACCTTCAAAAAGCGCAAGGTTCTCCTCAACACTACGGTTGCGATATGGACTATCTACTCCAGGTTCTGTAGGTGAGCCTTTTTGGGAGGCAATTTCTTCACTGGACTGTGAATCTACGTAAGCTTTTCCATCCTTAACGAGTTGAACGGCCCAGTCGTACAGTTCCTGAAAATAGTCTGATGCATAACAAAGGTTATCCCATTTGTAACCTAACCATTTAACATCTTCTTGTATGGCGTCTACATACTTTGATTCTTCTTTTGCTGGATTAGTGTCATCAAACCGCAAATTAACCGGTTGACCAAATTTTTCACCAAGTCCAAAGTTTAAACAAATCGCACTGGCATGGCCTATGTGTAAATAACCATTTGGCTCTGGTGGAAATCTAAACCGCAGTGTATCCTGTGATAAACCGTTGTTTAAATCTTCATAAATAATCTCCTCAATAAAATTTGATGCTTTGGTTGCGTCGCTCATCCCTACGTTTTTTAATGATTACAAATTTACTTCTTATTTTACTGGTTGCAAGACGCGATGTATCTTTACCACATGCATACTATAAAACTTGAAAATATACGCGTCTATGCTTATCACGGCTGCCTAGATGAAGAGTCGATGATAGGAAGTGATTACAGGGTAGATATAGAAGTAATTGCAAACCTTTCTAAAAGCGCAGCCAGTGATGATTTAAAAGATACTGTGGATTATGTTTCTTTAAATCAAATAGTGGTGGAAGAAATGGCTGTACGATCTAAATTATTAGAACAGGTAGCACGGCGCATACTTGACCGTACTCTATCTAAAGAACCTCTTGTTGAAAAAGCTACGGTTTCTGTTTCTAAAATAAATCCGCCTATAGGTGGTGATGTACAGCAGGTTACCATTTGCATGAGTTTAGAGCGATAATCTTATGGCACTTTGATAAAGTAAATTAGTAAAGCTAATTGCTGTTTTTAAGCGTGAATGGTATATTACTGACTTATTTTGTTATTTTTGCACTCGCTTTCGGGCGTCTTGGCCGAGTGGCTAGGCACAGGTCTGCAAAACCTGCTACAGCGGTTCGAGTCCGCTAGACGCCTCTAAAAAAAATCCCTTACTTTAA
>JANQTO010000423.1 GCA_030731685.1 Nonlabens sp. | reverse complement strand
TTAAAGTTTAGATAAACAAAAATGCCCTATTTCAACTTGCGAAGAAATAAGGCAATTGCCCTAAAAATGCTCCCTAATGCACTTCTAGAATCGCTATCGCATCTTGTGGATTCCCTAATTCCACGTTAGCTTTGATAGGAATAAAGCATCTTTTTAAATTAATAATAAGTAATGTGACGCTTTGTTGTCGTACCCAACAACGTATGGTCAAAAGAGGTCCAGTTACCATAACTATCTCTAGTGATATTAATCCACTGGTCTGCACTTAAACTTCGATAGGTTTGTAGCAGGCCGTTTTTATAGTAATAAGTCGTTTCCATAAATTTCTCACCATCAACAGTTACCGTAATTTGTAAATCTACAGGAGTACCACTGTATACATAGGTAGTCACGTAAGGCTTCTCATCAAACCACTGTGTGGAACTTATCATTCTGTTTTGGGCATCAAAGGTATAGGTGTTTCTAGTAGTATAACCGTCTGAGAAGCTATTTTCTTCAAGTAAATTCCCTTGTTCATCATAGGTAAATGTGCCATTATCTTCTTCTCCAGCAATGCTCCATGAAATAATCTGACCTTTATTATTGAGCTTATAGCTATACTCGTATCCATATTTTTTAACGGTGATGTGGTTTTTTGAATAGCTATAGGTTTGCAAACCATCATCCATATTTTCAAGCAATCTACCTTGTTTATCAAACACCATATCGCCTGCTTTTTTCACAGGCCCAGCAAGATTAAAATTTGCAGTGGTATACTGCAGCGCGGGCACGTTCATAGGTGCTATGTCGATGGACGTTTGCGCCTGCACATTGTAAAAACCCATTATCCACAAGCTTATTAATAGTGTCTTTTTCATATTTATAGGAGGCACGTAGACCTTATTTAATTGATTTTGAACAAAGTTGGTGTACATGGAAGTTTCTACAAATAAGGCAATTGCCCTAAAAATTAAAATAACATTCCAAAAAACCATGCTGCTAAAACACTCATAACGATAGTACTTACTACCAGACCCATCGCTATCCTGGTGCCTAACGCCTTGCTATCTAGCTTAAAAAGCTGCCACGTAAAAAAAAGTAACAATACAAAAAAGGGTAAACAAAGTAGGATTGCAAAATAGTAAAACCAAAGTGTCCCAGTCATCATAGTGTAAACTCCCGTAGAACAAGCAACCACCGTATAAAGCTTGAGGCGCTGCAAGTTTGTTTTTAAAATAAAATGCGCAAATAACCAAACACATAAACCTAAAATTACAGCTGCACTCCAGGTATATATGGACATTTCAAATGCCTGCTGTAAGTTGCTGGTCTGGATGATTAAAGAATTTAAATTCATTGATTCCTATTAAAGGTGTTCGTTTACATCTTCAAAGGTGCTCACCTATTGCCTTTATAACAATAAGGCAATTGCCCTAAAATGACTGGAGTAAATCGCCAATTAAAAACAAAGGCGCAAACCACAAACCGTATCTTTGAAACTTCTAATAAATGACCATGAAAAATTACTCTATTGCCATACACGGCGGCGCAGGAACCTTACTCAAAGAACACATGACAGCCGAAAAAGAACAAGCATATACAGCTGCTCTTAACGAGGCAATCACTCTAGCTACAGGCATTCTAGAAAACAACGGAACAGCTATGGACGCAGTTGCAGCCGCAGTGCGCAGCATGGAAGATTCACCACTTTTTAATGCTGGAAAAGGCAGTGTTTTTACCGCAAACGGTACCCACGAGATGGATGCATCTATCATGGACGGAAACAATCGTATGGCTGGAGCTGTTTCTATGGTCACGGGAATTAAAAATCCTGTAAACCTCGCAAGAATGGTCATGGACAAGTCAGAACATGTTTTTCTCGCCGGCGATGGTGCAATGGAATTTGCAAAGTCTCAAGACATTGAAGTATTGCCTCCAGCATACTTTTACGACCAGTTGCGATATGACCAGTGGCAGGAAATTAAGGGTAGCGATAGTTTTCAACTGGACCATTCGGTTAAGAAAGATGCAAAATTTGGTACCGTAGGCGCAGTGGCACTGGACCAGCAAGGCAATATTGCGGCAGCTACCTCAACGGGTGGCATGACTAATAAAAAATGGGGCCGCGTGGGCGATAGTCCCATGATAGGCGCTGGAACCTATGCAAACAATGCAACTTGCGCAGTAAGTTGCACGGGTAGTGGCGAGTATTTTATACGCGGCGTGGTGGATTATGAAGTGAGTGCCCTCATGGAATTTAAGAATTTCACACTGGAGCAAGCTACAAAAGAGGTTGTCCAAAAACGCTTACCAGAAATAGGTGGCGACGGCGGCCTCATTGCAGTTGATGCACAGGGAAATATCTCTTTAGAATTTAATACTGCTGGTATG
>JANQTO010000422.1 GCA_030731685.1 Nonlabens sp. | reverse complement strand
TTCTTTGCTTCGGCTGTATTTAAAATCATCTACCTTGTTTAGGTTGAGGTCATAAACATATCCATAGCCTGCTTTGTATGTAAGTTGATAGATTTTATCGTTTATTACCGTTAGACCTTCGCTAAAAATATGGCGTGGCTGTTCTGTTTTTTGGATGGTGTTACCGGTTTCTAAGTCTACGATGCGTAGTGCGCTCTCGCCGTTTTGACCAGAACTCTCATACAGTTTGCCGTTGTAGAATTCAATTCCCTGCGTGTAGGATTCCGCATTGTGCGGCAGCGTGCGTACAATTTCGCAGGCATAAACTGTTGCAGCCTTATCGTAAAAACGGGTGATGCTTGTCTCATAGGTGCGCATGTTTCCAGCTTTGTAAACCGTGGCTTCATATAAAAGTTCCCCGAGGTCGTTATTTGTTAGCTTTCGCGAAAGCGTAAAACCTCCAGCACCCTGAATCTTACCTGCATTTTGTTTCCATACTACCGAATCTGCACCCATGTTTGCGGCATCTTTCAATACGATTTTCACCTCGTCACCTGTATTCCAAGTCTGTTTAGGGTTGGATATTTCAAGCGCATAGTTTTCAGTAAATACTTCAAGGTCGCTCTTACAAGCTGTAAATGTGATTGTTAAAAAGGCAAGCAGGCTTATTTTTTTCCAGTTCATAACGTGTCATTATTCAAGCCGAAATATAGCCATAAATTTGCGAGCTTAAAACTTGTTTTCCTAGGTAGAGATACTATCTTTGCAGCGGGCAAGTCCTACACAACCAGCTCCTGTTGAACTCCTCCAGGGCGGGAACGCAGCAAAGGTAAGCGGTCGTAGCGGTGTGATGTAGGTAGCTTGCCTTTTTTTATACACTATACTCAAGTGTAACTAACTGAAAATAAAACAGTTATGAAAAAAGTTGTTCTCGTTACAGGCGCATCGTCAGGCATAGGGAAATCTATCGCCACCTATCTTCAACAACAAGGTTATAATATTTACGGTACTAGCAGAAATCCGCAAAGGGTTGAGGATACGTCCATTAAACTCGTTGCTATGGACGTGCAATCTCAAGAATCCATAGATAAAGCGGTCGCTCAAATTATCACGCAAGAATCCAGAATCGACATTCTTATTAATAATGCTGGCGTGGGCATTACAGGACCTATGGAAGAAACGCCCATAGATGCTGTTAAACACGCCATGGACACCAATTTTTACGGACCGCTGCGCGTGTTACAGGCTGTATTGCCGCATATGCGAGCGCAAAAAAGTGGTCGTGTGATTAATATCACGAGTATAGCTGGCTACATGGGCTTACCGTATCGAGGGATTTATAGCGCATCTAAAGGTGCTTTGGAAATCGCTACAGAGGCATACCGCATGGAATGTGCGCATTTAAATATTCATTTCAGTAACGTAGCTCCAGGTGATTTTGCTACCAATATTGCGGCTGGTAGATTTCATGCACCTGTTATAAAAGGCAGTGATTACGAGACGGGCTATGCAAAAACCTTGCAACTCATAGATGACCACGTAGACGACGGTAGCGACCCTATTCAAGTAGCGCATAAAATTGCGTCCATACTACAAGAGAAAGACCCTGGAATTCATTATAAAGTAGGCAGTAGGCTACAGAAATTCTCCATTATTTTGAAGAAAATTCTTCCTGAGAAGCGTTATGAAAAGATGCTTAAGAAGCATTATGGATTGTAGTGTATTTGCACGCTTTCGCGTAAGCGAAACAATACTACCTACTTCTTAAAAGGCTCCGTAAGCTGCTCGTGAAAATGCTCCGGATATTGCTCATCTCCAGGAAACCCCAACTCTAAATTTGGGTCGTGGTAAGGCATATGCGCGGTACCAAATATGTAATCCCACAAACTAAGCGACAATCCGTAATTCACACCATACGTTTGCCCAGCAGGTAGTTCCTTAGCGTGGTGCCACAAGTGCATTTTAGGATTGTTCAAAATGTATTTAAACGGGCCATAATCCCAGTTCAGGTTTGCGTGATTGATGTGTCCTATGAAAACACCTATCATGTGTACCACAAAAAATTCCTTAATCCCAAAGCCTAACATGGCGAGCGGAATGTACTGCAGTGCTTTGTACAAAACAGTTTCCATAAAATGAAACCTGAAATGCGCCGCAAAGCCCATTTCCTTAACACTGTGATGCACTTTGTGAAATTCCCAAAGAAATGGAACGCGGTGTAAGAGCCTGTGAATGTTCCACTGTATGAAATCGGCTATAACAAACATGATAAAGAGCTGGCTCCACACAGGCAGCGATTGCAGCTCTATGGCAACCAGGTTTGTAACGCCTACGAGAGAAAGACCGTCATTAAACAATGCAACTGCCACATTAGAAACGCCATTATAACCAA
>JANQTO010000421.1:328-2378 GCA_030731685.1 Nonlabens sp. | reverse complement strand
TCTAGCGTTATTTCAGGCGATTCGCTGACCGTATAATGCTCATAAACGGCATCTATGATTTGGTTTATTTGGTTTGTTTCCAAGACACTGGGCGTACCACCGCCGAAGTATATGGTTTGCACGGTGGTGTTTTTGAATTCGCTTTCGCGAAAGCGTAATTCTTCACAAAGCGCCGTCACCATATCATCTTTGTACTTCATGTTTGTACTAAAATGGAAGTCGCAGTAGTGACATGCCTGTTTGCAAAAGGGAATATGAATGTAAATGCCGGCCATAATCACAAAGGTAAATCATGCGGTGCGGTTTTAAGACGATTATAAATTACCCTTTTCTTAACAGCTGCAAACGGCTTTTGAATATAACTTAACGCTTTTAAAAAACATATTTATGTCAATATTCTCAAAAATTAAAGGAGCCATAGACCTTATGAAAAAGGTCGATTTAGACCAACTTGCAGCGCTCAATAAAAAAATAGACCTGACCGAAGTGATGAACACGGTAGGGAAACTAGACGATTCCCAGCTCAAGGGACTTATGAAAATGCTATCGCAAGACCATAAAAAAGGCCAACATAAACTACCACCCATAAACGGTGATTTCTACAATTTGAGTCTCACGTTAACTGACGAGCAGCGTGAGGTGCAACTCAAAGTGCGCAACTTTATGGAAGATGAGGTACAGCCCATTGCAAACGATTTTTGGAATCGGGCAGCGTTCCCACACGACCTTATACCTAAAATGGCTAAACTGAACGTCGCAGGAATCGCTTACCAAGGTTACGGCTGTCCAGGTATGGATTTCATTACCGAAGGAATTATCGCTGAAGAAATAGCACGTGTGGATGTTTCTATTTCTACGTTTTTTGGTGTGCACAGTGGTCTGGCGATGGGTTCCATTTACTTATGTGGTAATGAAGCACAAAAGCAGGAATGGTTACCAGCAATGGCGCGTATGGAACAGATAGGCGCTTTTGGCCTTACTGAACCCAATACGGGTAGCGGCATCGCCGGCGGTATGGAAACGACATGCAAATTAGTAGGTGACAAATGGATTTTGAATGGACAGAAAAAATGGATAGGCAACGCCACCTTTGCCGATGTTATTATCATCTGGGCAAAAGATGTTGATTCCAAACAAGTGAAAGGATTCATTGTACGCAAAGGAAATCCGGGCTACCATGCCGAAAAAATGGAAGATAAAATGGCATTGCGTATCGTACAAAACGCCATCATCACCCTAACCGACTGTGAAGTTCCGGAAACCGACAGGTTGCAAGAGGCAAACAGTTTTAGAGACACGGCAAAAGTGCTGCGCATGACGCGTGCTGGTGTGGCGTGGCAAGCAGTAGGTTGTGCACGCGGTGCTTACGAGAATGCACTGAAGTACACAAAGAAACGCGAGCAATTTGGCAGGCCCATTGCTAGTTTCCAGCTTATACAAAATCACCTTGTAGAAATGCTCTCTAATCTTACCAGCATGCAAACACTGTGTATGCGATTAAGCGCCATGCAAGACCAAGGTATTTTAAAAGACGAGCACGCATCGCTTGCTAAGGTTATTTGCTCTATGCGCACGCGAGACATCGTTTCTAAAGCCCGTGAAGTATTAGGCGGCAACGGTATTCTTTTAGAACACAACGTCGCTCGTTTTGTAGCAGATGCAGAGGCCATTTACAGCTACGAAGGAACTAAAGAAATCAACAGCCTGATTGTAGGTAGAGCAATTACGGGATACTCTGCTTTTGTGAGCTAAATTTCAACGACGGTTGACTTTATGACGGTTGACTACCGACTCGCTGCGTAGTACATTTTGAAACTTCGCTATGATTTTTCACATGCTATCAAAAGAATAATGTAGTACTCAATTATATGTATCTATACATCGCTCCATGCGTTCTAAAAATAAAAAGCAGCTCCGAGGAGCTGCTTTTTGCATAAAGTAGTGTTTTGTTCTACAAGTCGAAACGCATCTGGAAATATACGTAGCGTGGTAGGACAAATGTTTGGGTGTTGGAGTTAAACTGTTGGTAAAAAATAAATTGTAATTTCCC
>JANQTO010000421.1:0-318 GCA_030731685.1 Nonlabens sp. | reverse complement strand
GTTTGCAACTAGCGAATATTGCCATCTTGAAGTAGGTTTTTGATAACGTAATGTCGCATTGAGGAACTCGTAGCTATTGTTCTGCCCATTTGCATTAAAATCATTAAAGTTATAATCAGAACGTAATAACCAGCGTTTGCCTATTTCCCAGTCTATGGATGCACGATAGGTATTTGTAGTAGCATCATTTATAATTCCACCATTGTCGCTATTATTAATAGACAAATTATAACCTAAGTCAAAATTTAATCCATCTTGAAAATTAGAACGGGCTGACAACGCATAAGTTTGCGTAATATTTACCGATTCTCGTAGTGT
>JANQTO010000420.1 GCA_030731685.1 Nonlabens sp. | reverse complement strand
GTCCATCCTGATAATTTACCTGTAAGACGCACACCTATAAGTTTAGGGAATTTAAGTTCCCAAGCCATACCTGCCATAACATCTACAGCGTCAGCTCCACCTACACCTATAGCGACCATTCCTAGTCCACCAGCGTTTACGGTGTGTGAGTCAGTACCTATCATCATTCCACCTGGGAATGCGTAGTTTTCTAGAACAACCTGGTGAATAATACCAGCACCTGGTTTCCAAAAACCAATGCCGTACTTATTAGAAACAGATTCCAAAAAGTTAAAAACCTCATTACTAGAGTTAAGTGCACTTTGCAAATCCTGGTCTGCGCCTAGTTTTGCTTGAATAAGGTGATCACAGTGAACCGTTGTAGGAACTGCTACTTGCGGCTTACCAGCTTGCATAAATTGCAATAATGCCATTTGTGCAGTCGCATCCTGACACGCAACGCGGTCTGGTGCAAAATCTACGTAATCCTTACCACGGGTGAACGTCTTGTTAGGCGTACCATCCCAAAGGTGAGAATACAAAATTTTCTCAGCAAGCGTAAGCGGTTTACCCACAATTTCACGAGCCTTATTAATACGCTCAGGCATATTTGCATAAACCTCTTTAATCATCTCTATATCAAAAGCCATATATCTCTATTTAATTTAACGTTTTTCGGATTGCGAAGTTACGAAAATGAAACATCAAATGAAAGCCTTACAAGCGTTCAGCGCTGGGTTTGTAATTTGATAAACTGAGAGCAAGGTTAGGTTCGGGTTTTTATGGTATTCTCGATTTTTTAAGAAAAAACTAAGAATTTAGTAATAATGAGCGTGGCTGTATCTTTTACGCTTTCGCGAAAGCGTAATCACTAATTTCAATAGAGGAATAGGAAATAGCAAATGTGTAACTAAGCAAACACGGTAAATGAAAATCCCTAACTGACAGATGCCAATTAGGGATTTATATAAATGTCAAAACTGGTTAAACTATCAGAGAAGCTTCTCGATGATGCTGTCCTCTGTGTAACCTTCAGCCTCGGCCTTGTAGTTTTTAATGATGCGGTGTCTTAAAATACCGGCAGCAACTGCCTTTACATCTTCTATGTCTGGCGAGTACTTACCATGTACTGCTGCGTGCGTTTTTGCGGCAAGAATAAGGTTTTGTGAAGCACGTGGTCCTGCACCCCAATCTATGTATTCCTTAACAATATCTGGTGCTTTATCGCTTTTAGGCCTAGTCTTACCTACAAGGTTAACGGCATATTCAATGACATTGTCGGCCACCGGAATACGGCGAACCAACTGCTGGAAATCGATAATTTCCTGAGCGGTGAATAGGGCATTAACCTGTGGTTTGTGGTCGCTGGTTGTTGCTTTCACAACATTTACCTCTTCTTCAAACGTAGGATACTCTAAGTTTATAGCAAACATAAAGCGGTCTAGCTGTGCCTCGGGTAACGGGTAGGTCCCTTCTTGTTCAATCGGGTTTTGGGTTGCGAGAACAAAGTACGGTAAGTCTAACTTATAGTGGTTTCCAGAAACAGTCACCGAGCGCTCCTGCATCGCTTCTAACAATGCAGCCTGCGTTTTAGGTGGTGTACGGTTAATCTCGTCAGCAAGGATAATGTTTGAAAAAACAGGCCCTTTGATAAACTTGAAATTACGGTTTTCGTCTAGGATTTCACTTCCTAAAATATCACTAGGCATCAAGTCTGGAGTAAACTGTATGCGTTTGAACTGTAAACCGAGTGCTTGAGAAATGGTATTTACCATCAATGTTTTTGCAAGTCCTGGAACACCTATCAACAGTGCGTGTCCACCAGCAAAAACCGATATAAGAATTTGTTCTACAACGGTCTCCTGACCTATAATTACTTTACTGATTTCCTGCTTGAGCTCTTTGTGCCTTACAACCAGGTTGTCAATAGCTGCTACGTCTGACATGTTGTGTGGTGGTGTTTATTGAATCCAGTCTGAAATAAAAACGCATTCTTTAAACTCATCACCTATTTTAATGTAGGTATCCTTGAGCTTGTCTGTTTGCCATTTTTTAATGCTTTCCGTTTGTTTGTTTCTAAGCGCTAATTCTTTAATTTTGATATAATCGCTGTCATAATTGGCCACATGGTCTTCCGTGCGAGTAATCATTTTAATGATTTTAAACGAGACTGCGCCTGACTGATCTTTTTCAGGAATTATAGGGCTTATATCGCCTGTTTCCAGTAACTGCACCTGATTTGCAAGTTCAGCTGTTAAGCCGCGTTCAATGTAAATGGGGGTAAGCTCATCCAGCTCACTGTCATGATTGGTCGCTAAGGCATGACGCTCAATCGATAAATCAGCAGCCTCTACATCAGCTTGCGAGCTGACAGAAACATATTCGCCTGCAGCCATCGACATG
>JANQTO010000419.1 GCA_030731685.1 Nonlabens sp. | reverse complement strand
ATGAACGTTTCCCTTGCAGGACTTGAGTATGCACTATTTAGTACTTGTGGAACAGAGCTTTTGTGTGGTGGACTTTCTAATACCGCACCTAACCTCATATTTGGCCTTACTGAGGGCGCAACTTATCGTGTTGCTATTTGGCGCGATGGTACATCTTCACTGTCTTCAACTGTTTGTTTTCAAGATGGTCCTACATGTATCAATCCTGATACATTAACAGCATCAAATATTACAGACACTACCGCAGAACTAGGATGGAGAGATGTTAACGCGTTAAATACAACAGCATCAGCATCTTTTGAGGTTGAATATGGTGTGGGAACATTTGCTCAAGGTTCTGGAACTACAGTATTAAGTCCAGTAGGTAACCCAACGACAATTACTGGTTTAACTGCAAATACTATATACAATTACTATGTTCGTGCAAATTGCGGTGGTGGCGGTTTTAGTGTATGGTCTGGCCCGTTTGGTTTTACAACACAAGTGGGGCCTCACAGCTTCCCGTTGTTAGAAGATTTTGAAAGTGATTTTAGCTTCTTTGCAAATGCATCTGGTAACTCCACAAATTTCGCTATATCTACCGCGTATTTTCATACAGGAACAAAGTCAGCTGCAAATGCTCACACCTCTAATAACACAAATAATCTTGTGGAAACAGGTATTTTGGATTTATCATCCACAAATAATCCCGAGTTAAGTTTTTGGCACATCGCAAAAACTGAAGGCACTTGGGATAAATGTTTTATTCAAATATCCATAAACGGCGGGAACACATATATAGATTTACCTGCAAGTGCTTACCAAGGCAGTGCTACAGATTATGGTACACGCGGTTATTTTCACGAAGATTCCTATGCAATATGGGGTACAACTGGTTCTACACCAGACAACGGAACATGGTGGCAGCAAGAGACTTTTAGTCTTGCAGCATACAAAGTACCGAACGTACGATTGAGATTTAGACTAACATCAGATGGCTCAACAAATAGAGCAGGTTGGTTTCTAGACGATATTGAAATAAAAGAAGCTCCAGTAGATTATATCTGGGACGGCATGGCATGGAACATTACCCCAGAGGGCGCTATTACAGCTAACGATAACATGACTGTTCAAGCTGGTGGTATGGCTTCTTTAACGGGTGCTGTCATGGTTGGTAATCTAACTCTGGAAATGGGTGCTGCTCTAGAAGCAGACAATGGTAACATTATGGTTGCGCAAAATGTTGTTAACAACGGTTCGATAACAGGTTCTGGTCAAGTGGTTTTAAACGCAGGTGATGCAACTGTTTCTGGTACCGGTTCTATGACTAACCTTACTGTAGGCGCAACGGGTATTGCCGTAATGAACGGAATGCAGACCATATCACAGCAACTGGATGTCATTTCTGGAGGTGCTTTAGATGCTAATGGCAACCTTACACTCAGCTCTAATGCTATGGGTACAGCTCGTGTAGATGCCGTAGATACTGGAGCTATCACAGGAAACGTAAACGTAGAACGCTTTATTCCAGCAGGTAATAGAGCCTATAGATTTATAGGAAGTACCGTCACAGGTCCTAGTATTTTTAATACTTGGCAAGAAGCAGGTGTTAATACCCCAGGTTTCGGTGTTCAGGTAACTGGAACCGTGGGCACCGTAGGTACTGTAAACGCCGTTACAGGTCATGATGAAACTGGTTCGGGTGCAAGTAGTTTATTTAAATGGAACGCTGCAAGCCAAGCTTGGGAAGCAGTCACAAATACAAGAACAGAGACCTTGACCGCAGGGCAGTACTACCGTCTTTTTGTAAGAGGAGATAGAATGACAGACCTTTCTACAAATGCCTCTGCAACATCGGCAACGACTCTACGAGCATCAGGAACACTGTTGACTGGTCCTATGACCGTCACGCCAGCAATCGCAGCTGGAGGTTTCTTTGCCCTTGCAAATCCGTATCAGTCTAAGGTGGACATGAGCCTCGCTACCACAACGGGAACGACTGCATTTATGTATTACTGGGATCCTAATCTAGGTATGAACGGTAGTTATTCGGCCATTAACATTACAAGCGGTGTAGGTACTGCCGGCGTTGCCACTAATATACTGGATGCTGGACAGGCAGTATTCTTTGAAGATGATGCGGCAACTTCTAGTGTTACAATCAGTGAAGCAAGTAAAGTTGCAGGAAATACAAACGGTGGTGTATTTAGCACCCCAGCTTCACAACAGGCTTTACGATTAAAATTGTATCAAACAAGCCGTTTGAATAATGGTCTATCTGAATGTGATGGATTGTATCTTGATTTTGATGCGACTCATAATCTTGGGTTAGACATTAACGACGCAACCAAATTATATGGAGCAAATGCTAATATAGCCATTGCAAAACCAACAGGACAGTTGCTATCAGTAGAAAGCAGAACCTTGCCT
>JANQTO010000418.1:5484-11244 GCA_030731685.1 Nonlabens sp. | reverse complement strand
AAGTGTGACCAGTCGTTAAATGTGTCTGGTGCAATTACACTGGTAATGTTGATAACAAAGTGCTGTGTAAGAAAAATTACTAGAAATAGACCTGAAAGTGCCATTACCCACTTTCTAGCTATAGATGATTTAACTAATGCGCTCATTTACGTGTTTTTAATTTGCCGCAAAGATAGCTTGCAGTGCTTTGATTTTCAATCGTAATAGTTAAAAGGCTTGCGCTGCCAGCTTATTTGGATTGAGTCTTAATAATTTATATGTTGAATTTCTACATAAAGTAGTAGTATATCCTTTAGTTTCCTTACTTTTTGTGAGATGCAATTTGCTTTTGTTGTTTCGCTTTCGCGAAAGCGAACTAAAAAAGCCACTCTATTTTTAGAATGGCTTTTTAGGGGATTTTTAAGGTGTGAATCTATATACACGCAGGATTAGGGTTTACTGGAACTGTTGTTGTAAGCGTGTGGTACCAGGCGAGTGCAGGGTCATTTGCTTGCACGGTGCGCAAAACCATTCTATTTGCGCTAATGGACAAAATCTCATATTCACTACTACCTACATACCAGCTCAAAAAGCTATTGTTGGGTAATATGATGCTTGTTTTTCGCGATTGGTCTACTGGAACGTCTGTATTAGTTGTAGGTGTGAACGTTACCATTCCTGGCGCTGGAGCTGTAAACGGCAGGCACTCATCTGCATTTGTGGTATTTATAGCTGTAGGTCCTCCGAACTGGGCGATATAAGTATTATGAAAATATGTTGCTCCGAAATTTTCTAGCTCATAGGTCACGTTATTTCCTACTTTGGTAAATATCATTTGATCTTCATAGAAGCATTCAGTTAAGTCATTGCAGTACCTGCCAAATGCTGGGACTGGAAAGAATGCCGGCGTGTAGTAAGCAGCTGGAGCCTGTCCACCTATTAAATTTGTAGGTCCTACGCCCCAATGACCGTTTTCGCTAACAGACCAGTACCAGGTTTTAGAAGAGCCACCTGTTAAAAAGTCTTTTGCCTCAGCGTCGTCAAAAGTGCTGAGTACACTTACAAGAACCGTTTCTGTTGTTGCTGCACCACCTGTACCTGTAGCTGTTACTGTAACACTGTAGGTTATCACACCTAACTCTACAAAACGGTGTTCAACCGTGCCGTCGAAAACGGAACTTGAGCGGCCATCACCGAAATCGTAGGAGAAATTTAATGCATTGTCTGCAGTTGCCGTAAAATTAACGATACCTGTGCCATCGCCGTTTGGATTTGCGGTATTAGCACCTTGTAGCGTGAAATTTACTACAAGATTTGTAGGTGCAATCACTTTACCAAACTCTGTGTCGTCATCCTGACAGGATTGAAGTGTAATTCCCAGCATCAAGATTATAAGAATGTTATAATAGTATTTCATGCGATGTATATTAATTTGTTTGTATTAAATCGTCTATGTAGATGGTTTCTGGGGCAGTTGTTGCTCCTAGTGGGTCAAAGAAAATTACCATATTTCTAAGGTCTGCTGTAGCGGTTCCACTGAAAGAATTAAACGTAATAGTTTCCCAGGCATTTGCCACAGTTGTGGTTCTACTGGTTACTTCTTGAAATTGTCCACCGTTTCCAACTCTTTCTAATTTCAACCAAATAGGCATTCCTACACGTGGAGAATAGACTTTCAGGGTAAAGGTCGTCGTAGGACTTATCACGGCAGGTTGATCAATAACTATTGCAACTAATGCAAAACTATTGGTACCTGTTGCATTTCTATTAAATCTTAATACGGTACTTGAATTATTGGCAGCACTTGGAAAAGGATTTGCAACGATAGCCTGCGAACCATTGTTAGTGCCAATATTATACTGAATCCTTGAATCTTCAAAAGTTAGAGGTAACAAGGACGGTGGTCCATCGGCAAGCTCGATGTCGTCAAAGTAATTTATAGCTCCTGTTGGGGCGTTTCCTAAATCGAAAAATACAACAAAACGACTAAACGGCTGTGTAATATCTAAGCCAGTTGTGTCAAAAAATAGTGTTTCCCATGCACTGCCACGGGTTGTAAATGCTTCATAGTCGGGAGAGGAGATTGTACCGTCAGCATTTTCAAGTTTGATAGTCACCTTAGTTCCTATAGGCATAGGACTCCATGTCTTCATACGTAAGCTTTGTGGTCCTGTAAAGTCTATGGGACCGCTTAATGGCACAACTACACCACCAAAGGTTTGCGTGCCTGTTTTTTGTATGCTAACCACTTTACTACTAGGGTTACCTACACTCACCGCAGGATTATTTATGATACTTACTGTAGACTCAAAGTTTATTAGATTGTAGTTCAGTGTTGATGATTCAAAATCTAGGGGTAAAATCACAGGATCTACTATCATGACCACTTCTGTAGTTACCGCAGTTGCAGCGCCGCCGCTTAGAGCAGTTACGGTAATGGTGTAGGTCCCTATTCCTGAATAATCATAGTTCACTAAGTCACCTTCCAAAAAAGGTACTGGAGCTAATGTAGGGTCTTCTCCAAAGGTTACTTCAAATGATGTTTCAAAATCGGCAGTTGCGCTCACTGTCACTCCAAAGTTTGATGTGGTGCTGTTTGTAACTGTTACCACTACATTTTCTGGTGCTCTAAAGAAAACATCTAAATCTCTGGTAAATTCTGTTGTTTTACCGCTCAAGTTTGTAGCCACTAGACGAACAGTGTAGGTTCCCTCGCTGTAATTACGTTGCGTGTTTGCTCCTAAAGGCAAAATTATGGACTCACCTGTACCGTCTCCATAAAAGACCTCAAAACTCGTCACGTCCACTCCAGTCGGAGAAATAGTGACAAGTCCAGAGTTGTCTTGGGTTATGTTAAAAATAAGGCCTAGCTCTTTAGGCGCATCTAGGTCTGCACTTAAGTCCTTATCGTCGCTGTTCTCACAGCTCAAGAGTGTTGCTGTGACCGCAAGTATTGTGAATAATAGAAATTTAATATTTTTCATAGTAAATCTTTTAGTAATTAGGATTTTGTGCCCATCTATTGCCGGCTAGTAAAATCTCTTCTAGTGGTATGGGGAAAACTTCGTGTTTGCCAGTAATAAAACCATCTATTTCAGATGATGCGCGCCCAGTACGTACTAAGTCAAAAAAGTGGTGTCCTTCACCTACGAGCTCTAACCTTCTTTCTTTGAAGATGTCGTCGGCTAGGGCTGGTCCAGAGCTCGTTATATCTGGCAATCCTAATCTAAAACGCACCCTATTTAGGTATGTGCGTGCCTGTCCATCTCCTAGATTTCCACTATTGTAGGCTTCGGCTGCCATCAGTAGTACGTCAGCATACCGTATTGCACGATAATTGTTAGGATTTGTAAGATTTGCATCGCCTGTATTGAGGTCGCCCTGTCTTGCAATGTATTTTCGGTTATAATAACCTGTATGTTCAAAACCTACGGCAAATGTTGCGTTGTTAGCAGCTGCAAATGCGTTTATATCTAAAATCGCCACATCTTTACGCGGGTCTGCTGCATCAAATAAGTCCACAACTTCTTGAGTAGGTACATTAAAGCTAAATCCGGAATCAAACAATGGACCATTGTAGTTTCTAATTCCGTTAAACCCTACAGCTACGTTACCTTCACTACATTGCAAACAACCGAATCCTGCTCCTTCTAAATCTGAGTATTGAACTTCAAAAACAGATTCTGAATTGTTTTCATTGTCGTTTTCAAAAATGGTACTATAATCTGAAACTAAGCTGTAATTATTAGACAGAATGAGGTCATCTAGCACGTCTGCCGCATCGCCATATTTTTGCTGAAATAAATAAACCTTACCTAATAAGGCTTGCGCACTACCTTTAGTTGCGCGACCTACATCAGGCGTTGTGTATTGTAGATTATCAATAGCAAATAATAAATCTCTTTCGATTTGCTCGTAAACCTGTGCTTTAGGTGTGCGTTCTGTTTCAAACTGATCTCCAAATAAAAATCGCTGATCTACTTTAAGAGGTACATCGCCGAAAAATTTCACCAATTCAAAATAGTAGTAAGCTCTAAGAAAACGTGTTTCTCCCAAAACGCGAGGTTTATCTGGGAAGTCAGTTTTATCTTGAAACTCCATGATGTAGTTTGTTCTATTAACGCCCGCAAACATCCATCTCCACAAATCTGTGAGTTGAGCATTCACAGGAGTATGAATCATGTCATCTATTTGTTGTATGCCTATAACGTCAGTTGCGCTCTCGCCTCCTGCTAAGGTGTTGTCTGAGGCAATCTCACCTAGCATTACGTTAATGTAACTAGATTGTAATAAATCATAGGCAGCAACTAGTGCACTTTCATAGTCTGCTTGCGAATTAAAAAAATTCTCAGAGTTAGGATCTTCACTCTCTACGTCCACATAGTCATCGCTACAAGCATTGAAGCCCATTGCCGCTATGAATACAAAATATATTTTATGAATTTTCATCTTGATTATTTTTTAAAATGTTGCGTTAACTCCAACTAGAAAAGTCCTTGCTACTGGATAAAAACCATTATCGATACCACTTGCTAGTGGGTCTCCAGAACTTGCACTAGGATCAAAACCTCGATACTTTGTTAATGTGAATGCATTATTTACCGATGTGTATACTCGTAACTTACTAAGTTTTAAATTATCAAGAGCACTATCGTTAAGAGTGTATCCTATTTGCATGTTCTGGGCTCTTAAAAAAGAGGCGTCTTCTACAAAGAAGTTAGAGAATACTTGGTTTGAAGTAGCTCCGGTTGTCACACGAGGAACTGAATTGCTAGTTCCTTCACCTGTCCAGCGATCTAGAACATTAGTTGTTAAGTTAGTTAATGGCTGGTTACGCTCGTAATTACGTACCATATCATTACCTATCGAAGCATAAAGATATGTCTGGAAGTCCCAATTCTTATAATTAAAGCTAAGATTTAGGCCCATTGTAAAATCAGGTAATGGATTGCCTAGCTCTGTGCGGTCTCTAGTGTCTATAACCCCATTACCATCTATATCTCTATATCTAAAATCACCTGGCTGTGCTACAGCTCCTAAGGCGATTTGCGATGGGTGTTCAGCAACCTCTTGGGCGTTTTGAAAAATCCCATCTGTCTGGTAACCGTAGAAGTAACCTATAGTGAATCCTTCTTGAAATCTCGTTATAGGTGGTTGACCTACTCCAAAACCTCCAGCTTCAATAAAACCATTTTCATTATTCACAGAAAGTACTTTGTTGTCAAGAGTAGAGATATTATAGCTCACATTGTAGCTAAAATCTTCAGAGACATTGTTTGAATATCCTATGACAAACTCAAGACCACGGTTGCGTATGTCGCCTCCATTAATAAAAGGTGCGCTAGAACCTGGGGCACCTGATCCTAATATTCCAGAAACACCTGGTGCAATAAGTAAATCTCTCGTTTCTCTGTTGAAATAATCTAGAGAAACATTGAGTTTAGAAGATAAGAATTGCATGTCGATACCTACGTTAGAGGTGAATTGTTCTTCCCATTTAATTTCTGGGTTGCTTAGAGCACCGCTCGCAACTCCGTCTATAATTTGATCATTAAATACATACTGACCTTCACCATTTAGTAGAGAAACGTACCTAAATGCTCCTATTCGGTCATTACCTATAATACCTGCTGATGCACGAAGTTTGAGGAAATTAATTGTTTTATTATCCTTTAAAAAGCTTTCTTCAGACGCTATCCAACCTACGCTACCAGTAGGAAACACACCAAATCTGTTTTCAGGACCGAAAGAGGTACTACCATCACGTCTTACAACTGCAGA
>JANQTO010000418.1:0-5384 GCA_030731685.1 Nonlabens sp. | reverse complement strand
TCACTTCCTACAATACCATCTTGACTTAAAACTGCAACTCCAAACGCATAGGTAGATTTCTCTGTACCACCTCGTATGGATGCATCATTATTAAGTATTAGTGCGTTATCAAACACAGCGTTCTGGTAATTTGTATTAGTGAGGTTTGCAATATTGGTAAATGGCAAGGCTTCACCATTGTTTGCAAAAGCTTCATTTTTAATGAGGGCGTACTGTTGTGCGTTTAATGTAGGCAATCTCCTTGTGGTCTCTTGAAAGCCACCCCATGAGTTGAACTCTAATTTTAAGGGCTGGTTTTTACGACCACCCTTAGTGGTGATTATTATAACGCCGTTTGCTGCTCTCACACCGTAAATTCCAGCAGTTGCATCCTTGAGCACAGACATGCTCTCTATGTCACCTGGATTGATAACACTAAGGTCTTCAATTATATTACCATCAACAAGTATTAGTGGTCGGTTGTCACCGTTAGTAGAAATACCACGTATTCTAATATTTAATCCTGCACCAGGTGAACCTGACGATGAGGTAACATTAACACCAGCAACTTGACCTTGTAATGCTTGTTCTACTCTTGTAGGTTTAAGGTTTTCGATGGTTTTACTGTCGACAATGCTCACCGCTCCTGTCACTTCTCTTACCGCTTGAGTTCCATATCCTATAACCACTACGGCGTCTAATTTTGCAACATCTTCAACCATACTTATAGTAACCATTTTAGTGTCAACGATAGTTACACGTTGTGTTATAGTTCCTATGTATGAAACTTTAAGTACATCACCGGGCGATGCCGCGATGTTAAAAAGTCCGTCTAAGTCTGAGGTGGTTGCTTTCTGGTTATTTAAATTTTGAATGGTTGCTCCAAATAAACCTTCACCGGTCGCTTGTTCAATGACTTTTCCAGGGATGATAGTTTCTTGAGCAAATCCAAAAGTAGCAACAAGAAAAAATAGTAGTAACGTGAATTTATTCATGCAAAATGTCTTTAATTCGGAATCAAAAGAAACACCTACATCGTTGTAGGTTAATAATCTCTTAAAAATTCTTTTCACAAATATAAAACAACAACGCTCAGTAGCTAGTTGCTGTATTACTTCTTAAACTCAACATGCTAATATTTTTATTAAAAATCTATTTTTGAGAATATTACGTTGATTTTAGCAGAAGTTCCGAGTAAAAAAACGACTAAATGTTGTAGTAATATAGCAGTTAATAGAAGCAGATTAGTGAATTACTGAAATGTGAAATTCTAATTAATCAGGAGCAAATTATGCTAAATCTGCATTCCATTAACCAATTCTAGCTTGCGACAATAAGTTGTTGCAAGATTGTCTGCACTATAAAAAACGGCTCATTCTTAAACCAATATTCTGAACGAACTTAATAGGATAAACTCAAAATTGTGATAGGCAATTTGAAGCCATTGTACTAAGTTTAACTACTCGACCACAAGCTCTTGCTCACCACTACCAGCGTCAGTTTTAATCTTAATGGTGTAGGTGCCTTTTGGCAGGTAGGTTTTTCCGTTTTCGGCAGTTTTAGGAGTTTCTTTAAAACGTTTGATGCCTGCTGCGTTTATACTACCATCGTAGGTATAGAAATTAAGTCCTTTGTCCGCTATTGTGCTTATTTCTTGTAATACTTTACCCTTATCGTTAAGCACGGTTATGATTGCTGTTCCAGCATTCGGGCTGTAAAAAGACAGCGCAATGGATGGTTCTGGAATGTTTGTAGATAGTGCGCGCTTGCTGCCATAGCGTGACGAGGCTCTTATTTTGTTCACTTTCGCGAAAGCGAACTCTTTACCAACTAACTGCAACGCATCTAACTCGCCTAAATAAATAGAACGACCGTGTGTTCCGACCAAAAGATGATTTTCTGCAGGCTGTATTTTGAGGTCATGCACTGCAACTGGCGGCATTCCACCTGAAAGAAGATTCCAATTTTTGCCGCTGTCCATGCTTACATAGGTCGCATTATCTGTTCCTATAAAAAGCACGTTTTCTTTTTTAGGATGTTCTATAATGACGTTTACGGCTGCGGTAGGAACGCTCGTTCCTATGTTGCTCCAGGTTTTACCATAATCTTCACTTATATATACATAGGGCGTGAAATCGTCAAAACGGTAACCGTTGAGTGTCGCATAAACACGTCCTTTTTTGTGTTGAGATGCTACCACACGGCTTACCCAAAGGTTTGCAGGCCAGCCGCCATTAAGTGATTCCCATGTAGCACCGCTGTCTCTTGTAATTTGCACAAGGCCATCGTCTGAGCCGGTATAAATAACACCAAATTGAAACGGAGACTCACTAATAGTTGTAAGCGTTCCATAAGCAACATTACCTTCTTTGCCACCTTGGGTAAGGTCCGGCGATATAGTCGTCCAGTCTGTTCCTTGATTCATGGAACGGTGCAATTTATTGCCACCAAAATACAGGATATCCTGATTGTGTGAACTTAGTAAAATGGGAGTTTGCCAGTTAAAACGATACGGAGTCTCGCCGAGTTCGTGCTTAGGCTGTATGTAATCCATTTTATCCTCGGTAAAGTTTATGCGGTAGTAATTACCAAACTGGTAACCGGTATAAACGACATTTTTGTCTCTAGAGTCAATTTGGATTTGCATACCATCGCCGCCCATAATACTTTTCCATGGATACTGGCCTTGTTGCTGCCAGCTGCGGTCTTCTTGTGCGGTATGTGCGCCTACCCAAACACCATTATCCTGTAAACCACCATATACATTATACGGACTTTCCATATCGTAGTTAATGGCATAAAACTGCCCTACGCTAGGCGTGTTGTTCTTAATCCAGGTTTCACCATCGTCATAAGATATATTCAAGCCGCCGTCGTTACCGTTGATAATGTGTCCACGTTTGTTAGGATTTATCCATAGTGCGTGGTGGTCTGCATGCACGTTTTCTCTAGAAATATTTTCCCAGTTTTTACCACCGTCAACAGACTTTATAATAGGAACGCCCATGACATACACATGGTCAACATCGCTTGGGTCCACACGCACTTGTGCAAAATAGTATCCGTAACTAAAAAACACATTGTCTATTTGACCATCGTGTGTTTTGGTCCAGGTTTTACCGCCATCGTTACTGCGATAAAGCTCTGCACCTTTTACGGGAGTGTCAAAAAGTTGTGAGTTTGCATCTTCTAAATACTTAGCTACATCAAGCGGAGTTGCATCGCCACTGCGCACCATATTCTTCACGTTTGCCGCGCGGTATTTTTCTTGGAAACCATTGTTTTTTAAGAAATCATTGAGTCGTTTATCATCCAGTGCTAGAAAAGCATCCTTAGACATGGTTTTAAAGTCGTCTTTTTTGAGGTCCTTTGTTGAGTTCGCTTTCGCGCTTCGACTGCTCTCAGCATTAACTCCAGCATCTTCATTACTAGCATCTTGCGCTCTACGGAATTGTGAATCGTGAATAGCATAAACGGTATTCTCGTCATAAACGGCAAGCCCGATGCGACCTACGCCCGAACCTACAGGAAAACCGCTGGCTGCTGTGGTGATTTTATTCCATGACATACCAGCGTCTGTACTTTTATAAATGGCGCTTGCCTCGCCGTCACCGTCAAAGTTCCACGCCTTGCGGTCCTTTTCCCAGCTTGCGGCATACATAACATTAAAATTGTTAGGCGCATGTGCAAGGTCTATAAAACCTGCCATATTTGTGGCAAACAGACTTTTTTTCCAGCTAGTTCCACCATCTTTGGTAACGTAAACACCACGAGCATCACTTACCGAATATAATGGTCCGGTAACAGCAACGACCACATGGTTTGCATCTGCTGGGTTTATGATAATACGACCTATGTGTTGCGAGTCTGCAAGCATAGGGTTGCTCCAGGTTTTACCCCAATCTGTTGATTTTAAAAGGCCTATACCTGCATAACTACTGCGGCTGGCGTTATTTTCACCAGTTCCAGCCCATATGGTTTTAGATTTCCAGTCTACGGCGATATCTCCTAGATTTATAGTTCCGGCGTTGTCCATGATAGGAGTAAAGCTGGTACCGTTATTCTTAGTATGCCATAAACCACCGCTGGCATAAGCCACTAACATCTCTGTAGGGTCAGCTGGATTCACGTCTACATCTACTACACGACCTGACATAATGGTAGGACCTATGTTTTTAAATGTTAGATTCTTAAAAGGCGATTCTTGTGCTTGTTCAAGTCGTTGTGTTGCACCTTCTTGCAATTGGGAGGTTGTTGTTGCTGGCGTGTTTTGGCCAAAGCTCATTAAAGCAGCACATAAGAAAGCAAAGGAAATAACTCTTTTCATGAAAACATTTTTATGGAGTTTAAAGATAAGGTGTTTGTATTTATATTATGGCTAAAAGAATGTACAGCATGGATATTTACACAAATACTACAAATGTTTGAGAAGGAAAAAGGGAATAATGTTTCATTTATTGGGAACTTTACAAACTAGCAGCCTTGCTATTAAACATACCTTTGTTCAAAAAATGACAGTTATGAAAAACACCATTATCGCTATAGCATCACTTTTTGCATTTGCAGCGTGCAAGAATGAGGTTAAAGAGAATGATACTGCTACTATGCAGCCAGATGCAGTACAGGTAGATGTATCTAAATATCCACAAGGATTGCAGGAGGTCTTTCAAACACATGGTGGTTTACAAAAATGGAGCGAGATGCAAACGCTCACCTACACGATGCCCAAAAAAACTGGTTATGAAACACATACAGTCGATTTAAAAAATCGGAATACGCTGGTAGAAGGTCCTGGTTTTAAACTAGGTAGCGACGCAGGTAAGGTGTGGATTGCACAAGATACGGTTGCTTTTCCAGTAGAACGCGCACGTTTTTATCATAACCTTATGTTTTACTTTTATGCAATGCCTTTTATCCTTGCCGACGACGGTATTGTTTACAGCGATGCACCAGCACTGGTTAAAGATGGTATTTCTTATACAGGTTTAAAAATAGGCTATAAAGCAAATGTAGGCGACTCACCAGACGATGAATATGTACTTTATTATCATCCAGAAACAAAACGCATGGAGTGGTTGAGCTACACTGTTACCTATGGTAAAAACGAGAAATCGCCAAATTTTAAATTTATTAAGTATGGAGACTGGCAGGAAGTAAACGGACTCATTTTACCGCAGACCTTAAACTGGTATAACGTGGAAAATAACCTGCCTACCACAGTGCAAACAGAAGGTCCATATGCAGCCGTAAACTTTACCAAAGTAGATATAGACAAGGCTGGCATGGATGCTGGATTCTATAAAATGCCTCAAAACGGTAAGCTTGTAGACTAAAACGATAATTCTATTTTTAAAAACCCTACTTCACGCCTAGCGCAGGAACGTAGGGTTTTTCTTGTTTGAAAT
>JANQTO010000417.1:367-2435 GCA_030731685.1 Nonlabens sp. | reverse complement strand
TTGCCACTTCTGGAGGTTATGGTCCTAACCAAGTTGCAACAGCACTGGGTATAGGTATGTTTATATGCTTTGTGAGATTTTTACGTATCAAGCACTTACCTACTAACGTGTTGGATATTGTTCTTTTTCTAGCAATGACTTATCGTGGTTGGGTTACCTTTTCTCGTGGTGGTGTTTTTACGGCATTTTTTATGATTATAGCGGTCATAGGAACCTTGTTCTTTCTCAAGCGTAGCGAATTTAGGTTTTCGTTCATACCGAAACTAGCGGTTATAGCCGTAGGATTAGTGCTCGCCTGGGGTTACACATCACTAGCTACTAATGGACTTATTGATAAGCGTTATGCCAATGAGGACGCTGCAGGTAGGGCTAAGGAAGACCTTTCGACAGGTCGTACGGAGCTTATAACCATAGAATTAGAGGCATTTATTGAAAATCCTATTGCCGGTATAGGTGCAGGGCAAGTGAAGTTTTATCGCGCTAAACGTGACGGTATTATTGCGGCTTCGCACAACGAAACCAGTAGACTACTATCTGAACATGGTAGTATAGGTATTCTTTCATTGGTATTGCTTATTCTCGCACCCTTGTTCTACAGGCTTAATCATAGAGGGAATATCTATTTTTATGCTTTTTTGATATTCTGGTTAGCAACCATTAATCATAGTGCTATGCGTATTGCCGCTCCATCGTTTTTTTATGGTCTGGCATTATTATTTATTGTGCCCACGAAAAAGAAATCTTCTAAGGCCATTGTTCCAGATACATTCACCTACACATTTTTACTTGATATAATGATTGTGAACTCCTCATTTCAGTATTTACTGAGATTAAAGGATATCTTAACATCTCTACAACAGTTTTACACGTAGTTATAAAATAACTTTGTTTAAAACGTAAAAGATGATTAATAAGATTCTATTTCTATTCCTGATTGTTACTTCGGTTTCATGTAAATCAAATGCTCAGAAGGAAAATACCGATAAAGCCGACTATAAAGTTTCTAAGACTAATGCACAATGGCAAGCCTTACTTACTAATGAACAGTATAACGTACTGCGCGAGGCCGGTACAGAGCGCCCATTTACGAGTCCGCTAAATGATTTGAAAAAGGAAGGAACGCTGGTTTGTGCCGCTTGTAAGGCTCCAGTTTATGAAAATAAACACAAATTTGACTCAGGAACGGGATGGCCTAGTTACGACCGTGCAATAGACGGTCAGGTAGAGCGAGATACCGATTATAAAGTAGGTTACGCTCGTACAGAGCTTAAATGCGCGACTTGTGGTAGCCACTTAGGTCATGAGTTTGATGACGGTCCTCGTAATACGACAGGTAAACGCCACTGTATTAATGGTGTGGCTCTAGATTTTGTTCCTAAAGGGCAAGCTTTACCTGCTATACGCAAATAATAGTTTTTCGGCTATTTCAAACAGTACGCTATGAAAAATACAGATTTACCACAGTCAGAGCAGGAGTGGAAGGAGAAACTAACGCCTGAGCAATACTATATTTTAAGAGAAAAAGGAACAGAAAGGCCATTTACGGGAACGTATAATACCCATTATGAAGATGGTGTCTATTCCTGTGCAGCGTGTGAAAGCCCGCTGTATAAATCGGAAACAAAATTTGATAGTGGTTGTGGATGGCCGTCTTTTGACGAAGAAATTGAAGGTGCTGTAGAACGTAAACGTGACGCTACACTTGGTATGGTGCGTACAGAAATTTTATGTGCAAACTGTGGAAGTCATCTAGGGCATGTTTTTAACGATGGTCCTACGCATACAGGTATAAGACATTGTGTGAACAGCATAAGCTTAGATTTTAAGAAAGAAGAATAATTTCAGTATGCAGTTTACAGTCCCAGTTTGCAGTCTTAGTATCATATGCTTACCGGTTAAGCTGTGATTAGGGAATCATCTACGTATTATTGAGTTGTTAGCAATTACCTCGTTGAATGATATTACGTGCATATTTTTCTGACTCTAAGCAAAAGACTTTGAAACATCGTAGTTGCCCAAACATTCCTATGTCTTAGGGGATAAAATCATTAGTACTTGGGTACTACAA
>JANQTO010000417.1:0-357 GCA_030731685.1 Nonlabens sp. | reverse complement strand
ATTTGAGGTCTGACAGTTACCGCATATGTCAATCTGTTCTTTAAATGGTATCTTTTAAGCAAGTTACCCAACGTACCGTGCACACGATAATCTTGATTAATCACACGCATAGCAAATAATTTGATAAACCATTAATAGTATTTGCAGAATTGGAAAAGCTTTGGAACGAAGTGTTAAATGATTAAAAGCAACTAATTTTAATCTCAGAGATTAACCTTAGGGCATAACTACAATTAGCTAATGGCTAAACATTCATCAAAACGCAACTATTAATCAATCACTATTAAACAGTAATCATTTAGGAGTTCCACTCAGGTAAATCTTCTGTCCAGACCTTTTTACCTATCTTTTTTTGAA
>JANQTO010000416.1 GCA_030731685.1 Nonlabens sp. | reverse complement strand
ACATTGCGATAGACCAAGGTGTGAATGAAGCTGGCCACAACTCTACTGCTGAGGTTACCATAGAAGATGTCGTGGACCATGAAGACGTAAACATTTATAGAGACCTTGCTGGTGGCGTTACCACGTCACAGTTATTGCACGGCTCAGCAAACCCTATAGGTGGTCGTAGTGCCATTATTAAATTGAAATGGGGCTACAAACCAGACGAGATGATTATTTCTAACTCGCCTAAATTTATAAAATTTGCTTTGGGTGAAAACGTAAAACAATCACGTTCTCCAGGCGGCACACGCTTCCCTCAAACGCGTATGGGTGTTGAACAGGTCTTTGAAGATTTCTTTACACGCGCACGTGAGTATGAGGCTACTAAGAAAGATAAAGATTTCCGCTATGATGAAGAGATGGAAGTTATCCTTGAAATTCTTAAAGGCGAGCGTTATGTAACTTGTCACTCCTATGTACAGAGTGAAATCAATATGATGATGAACGTTGCAGACAAGCACGGCTTCACACTCAATACGTTTACACACATTCTAGAAGGTTATAAACTAGCCGACAAAATGGCCGCACACGGTGCTGGTGGCTCCACCTTCTCTGACTGGTGGGCTTACAAATATGAAGTTAATGATGCTATTCCTTACAATGCTGCATTAATGCATGAGCAAGGAGTAGTTGTAGCTATAAATTCGGACGATGCAGAGATGTCTAGAAGACTTAACCAAGAAGCGGCAAAAGCCGTTAAATACGGTAACGTGAGCGAGGAAGATGCTTGGAAATTTGTTACACTAAACCCAGCAAAACTCTTACACATAGACGACCGCACTGGAAGCGTAAAAGCAGGTAAAGATGCAGACCTTGTTTTGTGGAACGACCACCCATTAAGCGTGACTGCAAAACCAGAAATTACGATGGTAGAAGGAATTATCTTTTTTGATTTAGCTAACGATTTACGCTTACGCGAAAGCATAAAAACAGAACGCCAGCAGCTCATTAACGAAATGATTCAAGCTAAAGAAAAAGGACTCAAGACCCAAGCGCCAAAGCAGTCCACCAAAACATTATACGAATGCGATACAATAGAATGGTAATTATGAGAACGTTAAAACAAACCCTTTACACTATTGCACTTATGTGCGGTATGTTTACAGTCGCTCAACAAGTTCCTGCGAGTACGCAAGGCACCTTTACCATTATGAACGCCACGGCGCACATAGGTAACGGCACGGTAATACCTAACGCTGTCATTGTCATAGAAAATGGTAAAATCACCACCATTGCAGACGCTACAGTGGTGCGCATGACACCTAAAGGAACCGTCATAAATGCATCTGGAAAACATGTTTATCCCGGAATCATAGGTATGAATACAACCCTAGGGCTTGTAGAAATAGACGCAGTAAGTGCAAGTGATGACGAGCGTGAGATAGGAACATTTAATCCCCATGTGCGGTCACTCATTGCTTATAATGCCGAGAGTCGCGTTGTGGAAACCATGAGACCTAACGGTGTACTTATGGCGCAAATCGTACCACGTGGCGGCCGTATTTCAGGTCGTTCCAGCGTTGTTTCTATGGATGGATGGAATTGGGAAGATGCTGCCATAAGAACTGACGACGGCATTCACATAAACTGGCCATCCAGCTTTTCTAGGTCAGGAAGCCGTTTTGAGCCAGGTCCTATGGAGATAAGTAAAAATTATGACAAGCAAATTAACGAGCTACAAGATTTTATGACAAATGCGGTTGCTTACAATGCCGTTAAAAACGCAAAAGCCGACTTAAAATTCTCGGCAATGAATGAAGTTCTTGCCGGTAAAGCACAACTTTATTTTCATGTAAACGGTGAAAAAGCGATACGCGACGTGATGTCCTTTATATCTAAGAACAAGATAAGTACTGCTGTAATAGTCGGTGGGAAC
This sequence comes from Nonlabens sp., assembly GCA_030731685.1. Classification (GTDB taxonomy): domain Bacteria; phylum Bacteroidota; class Bacteroidia; order Flavobacteriales; family Flavobacteriaceae; genus Nonlabens. The sequence continues at coordinate 523 of JANQTO010000416.1, read as the reverse complement.
GGTGCACAATACTGTGCGCAGGAACTGGCTACTGCAAAAATACCTGTTCTTGCAGGACGTGTACACGAGTTACCTGCACGTGAAGACGAAGATTATGACATGCCATATAAACTACCTAAACTTCTTGCAGATGCTGGCGTCCTTGTAGCATTAGAAAACAGTGGTGATATGGAAAGACACCAAGCGCGTAACTTCCCTTTTTATGCTGGTACGGTTGTAGGTCATGGACTTGATAAAGAAAAAGCCCTTCAAATGATTACCCTTAACGCTGCCACAATTTTAGGAATCGACAAGAATTATGGTAGTTTAGAAACAGGTAAAAGTGCAACGCTCTTCATTTCTGAAGGAGATGCGCTGGACATGCGCACAAACAAACTGACACATGCTTTTATAGATGGTAAAGAGATTAGTCTCGACACCAGACAAAAAGATTTGTACGAGCGTTATCAGGAGAAGTTTAAAAACTAAGATTCTTCATTCTTAATATTCAAAAGCCAAGTCTTTATCACTAAGACTTGGCTTT
>JANQTO010000415.1:2077-2453 GCA_030731685.1 Nonlabens sp. | reverse complement strand
CTCAAGTTGCTTTCTTGTATGAACGTTCTGGAACAGGTCCGCTTACGGGAACGTTACGTAGTAGCGCCGATAATTACTCCACCGACTTAGCTGCCTTTTCAGGACTAGGAGCTTCAGACACACGTACTATTAATATCTCTACCATCAATAACTTTACAGGAGTGCTAACATTTAGATTATACTTATATGGAAATTCGAATGCTGCTGGTACTGCTGGTTTTGAAGGCACCGGTAGTGATTTAATTATAAGAGGAATTGCAAATTAAATGAAGTGATGTTGAAAGTTATTATTTCTTTTCTGTTTTTTTGGAGTTTCGTTTTCTATGGAATTTCCCAAATTGGCATCAACACAACATCGCCAGACCCTGCTGCGGCT
>JANQTO010000415.1:0-2067 GCA_030731685.1 Nonlabens sp. | reverse complement strand
CTCTGGTGGAATATGGCAAAAGATATATTGCAATGCTCCGGTAACGTTGTTTCGGGAAGATTTTAATAGTTACGTTTCAAATACAGGACTTAGTAATGGAACAAATTCAGGAGATTACCCAAGTGGCGTAACTCGGTTTACATTAACAGATTTGAACAATTCCATGAGTTCAGGTGACTATACAAGCACGCAAGCCGGTATGTTAGAAGTATCTGATACAAATGGTCCCGTGGAGTTAGAGACGCAAATCATTAATATACTAGGCTATGTTACAGTCAATTTTTCTGTGGATATAAGCGGTTCTGGACCTTTAGAATATGACCCAGCGAGCCACACGACAGATGCTACAAACACTTTAAATGATTATGTAAATGTGTATTATTCTATAAACGGCGGCGCATACACCTTGCTTCAAAATTACAATGGCGATGGAAATCTAAATCATACACTGCTTCCTTTTTATACAAATGGTGCTTCTGGAACCGTTCCGTACTTTCCAAATACAAATCTTCAGGTTTCAGGACTTTCAGGCACTACCTTGCAGCTAAAATTACGTTTTCAAAATTGGGCAAGCGACGAGTTTTTGTACATCGACAATATTGTAGTTACTGGTCAATAAAACATTACATGCAATAGTTTAAATTTGGTTGTATGAAGTTTTACTATCTAATTTGCCTCTTTTTTGTTTCTTGTTTAGTTACAGCTCAACGTACCGTAAAAGCCCTCGTTGGGTTAGATTCTGATATCGAAGGAATTTACTTGAACAGTGGTTTAGGTTATGAAGGAATGGACGAGTGGTTGCCTTACGACGGCGCCAACCTATTGGAATCTGGTTACGACGGGTATTCCTATTACTTACTCAATAACTTTCGAGGCGTGAAGATTCCAGTGCATACAGAGAACGGCGATGATTTTGATTTGGTTTTTGATAAAAACATGGAATTAAAGGATGCCTATTATAAAGGTGATGTAGGCGCCATAAAAAACAATTACTTACTAGATAGATACAACTTTGTAAAACAGCAAGAGCTCAAACCTGGTTTTTTGAAGGATAATAAAGAGCAATTGTTAAATCGTATTACGTTTGTGCAGGACAGCATGCTTGTTTTAGCAAAAGGCTTAAGCCTCTCCGAACGATTCATTAAGGATGAAAATATGTATTGGGAGTTTTATAAAATGTATCTCTCAACATTTTACGAAGTCTTGAAAGCTCCAAGACAATCAGATTTTTACGCGCTACCTATAGGTATAGAATCATATCCAAATCTAGATTATAATACAGATATGTTCTTACAGTTTAATGATTATGCGAGCCTTATGGTTCAGCGATATATAAGAAAACTCGATGATGCCGAGAATTATGATTTAAAAGAGGCAGTTCTTGACGAACTATCTAAAAGAAGTATGTTAAAGTTTCAGGTGCTGTCATGGATAAGGAAACAAGTATTTCTAAACAATGATATGAGTGAGGTATACGCAAAATTACACAGAAAGAATTCCTTTTTTGGTAAAGATATAGAACTAGCGGCACTTAACCGGAAACAAAAAAGATTTAAAAAAAGTCCCAAATTCCCTAAGTTGAATGTGTATGACCGCTTCCAAAAACCCGTAGACCTGTCTGGTTTGGGAAATGAAAGTACAGCGTTGTTTTTATTTGATACCGGTGATACTAATGGCGCTATGAACATAACATTATGGAACAAATTTTACATTGAAAACAAAAACAACTACAAACATTTTATTTTTATTTTCCTTAATGCAGATTTGAATAGAGAACTTTTTGAAAACTTGTCCGCTAGTAATGAAATCGCAGGTTTTATGATAGGAGCAAATCATTTAGGTGCTCTAAAATTGTTTGATAAAATGGGACATGTTACTTTACCAGCATTATTAACACTAGAGAATGGACTCATAACAGACTTTAATGCTTCAAGGAGTCTTCTTCTCTATAATTTCAAGGAATCTAATTTGAATGAAAATTTATTTTTCCCTCAACTTGGCTCATATTAATACTTGGAAAACGTACTAGTTCAAGCCCTTAAAATATCATTTTGAACTCAACTTACA
>JANQTO010000414.1 GCA_030731685.1 Nonlabens sp. | reverse complement strand
ACACTGGTAAACGACCTATAATTTCAGGTATCATCCCGAAGTCTTTGATATCCTTAGGAATAATGTATTGAAGAATATTATCAGCATCGGCCATGTCTTCATTGAGCTTGCTGGCGCTGTAGCCTATTGCCTGCATGTTCAGTCGCTTGCGTATCACGCGCTCAATACCGTCAAATGCTCCACCAGCGATAAAGAGAATATTCTCTGTATTTACCTCGATGAACTTTTGGTCAGGATGCTTTCGGCCACCTTTGGGCGGTACATTAACAACAGTTCCTTCAAGAAGTTTCAGCAATGCTTGCTGTACGCCTTCACCAGAAACATCTCTGGTTATGGATGGATTGTCGCTCTTGCGGGCAATTTTATCAATCTCGTCTATAAAAACGATACCAGTTTGTGCTTTCTCTAGATTATAGTCGGCTGCTTGTAAGAGCCTTGTAAGAATACTTTCTACATCTTCACCTACGTATCCAGCCTCTGTAAGAACGGTTGCGTCAACGATTGCAAGTGGCACGTTCAACATACGGGCGATGGTTTTGGCGATAAGCGTTTTACCAGTACCTGTTTGTCCTACCATAAGAATATTGGACTTCTGTATTTCTACGTCATCATCACTTGCAGGCTGCAACAATCTTTTATAATGATTGTATACCGCTACTGACATTACTTTCTTGGTGTATTCCTGACCTATGATGTACTCGTCCAAAAACGTTTTAATGTCCTGTGGCTTACGCAGTTTGAGGTCAGCTTTTGTGACGCCGGTCTTTACATCTTCCTTAACGTCATCTAAAACAATGCCGTGCGCCTGCTCGATACAGCGGTCGCAAATATGTGCGTCCAGCCCTGCAATAAGTAGATTAGTCTCGGCTTTTGCTCGTCCACAAAAACTGCATTCCAATTGTTTTTTACTCATTTTATTTAAATTGCAGTGGGTTTTTAGGGTATTCGCTTTCGCGAAAGCGAATTACACAACCACTTATATTTTCTAAGAATCTCTTCTTAGCACTTCATCTATCATACCGTACTCCTTAGCCTCGTCTGCACGTAACCAGTAATCGCGGTCAGAATCTTCATTTACTTGCTCGTAAGTCTGTCCAGAGTGCTTTGCGATGATGTCGTACAGTTCCTTGCGCAACTTCACGGTCTCACGAGCTGTGATTTCTATGTCGCTAGCTTGTCCCTGCGCGCCTGTAGACGGCTGGTGAATCATGACACGGCTGTGCGGTAAACCGCTGCGCTTGCCTTTTTCACCTGCACAAAGCAATACTGCGCCCATACTTGCTGCCATACCAGTACATATAGTAGCAACGTCTGGCTTAATGAACTGCATGGTGTCGTAAATTCCTAGCCCTGCGTAAACGCTACCACCTGGTGAGTTTATGTAGATTTGAATGTCTTTCTTATCGTCTGTACTGGCAAGGAAAAGTAACTGGGCTTGCACAATGTTTGCTACCTGGTCGTTAATTCCCGTTCCCAAGAAGATAATGCGGTCCATCATTAAACGCGAAAACACGTCGAAGATGGCGATGTTCATTTGACGTTCTTCTATAATGTTAGGCGTCAAGTTAGTAGGGTACATGCTACCCATGATTTTATCGTAGTAGTTACCGTTGATACCTTGGTCTTTAACGGCAAATTTTTCAAACTCGTTTGCTATATTCATGTGCTGTAATTAATCTATAAGTGATAAAAAAGGCGCTATCTTTTATTGAAAAAAGTTAACGCCTAAAGATACTAATTATAAGAATGCCTATGCGTCGTAGGCTTCTTTAATAAATTCCTCGTAGGTTACTTCTTTAGTCTTCAACTTTGCATTTTTCTTAAAGAAATCGAGCATTTTTTCATTTTGAAGTTGCTCGCTCATACGTTTTACTTCTTCTTGATTAGAAAGTACGCGTGCTACGATATCGTCCACTTCTTTATCAGTAGCATCTGTATGACCGAATTGTGCCATTTGCACACGTATTTGATTACGAGAATATGCCTGTAGTTCTTCAAACTTAAGTTGCAGGTCTGCGTTTTCGCGCATGATTTTAGACTCGATAAGCTGGTATCGCAATCCTTTTTCAGAACGCTCATACTCTGCTGCTGCCTCTTCTTCACTTAACTCTTGCTCACCTGCAGTCATGATCCATCTCTTAAGAAATGTTGCAGGCAGGTCAAACTTGGTGTTCTCGATAAGTGCCTCAGTAACGTCAGTAAGTAACTTTTGGTCTGTTTGTTGTGCAAATTGCTTTCCGGCATCTTCACGTAAACGCTCGCGTAATTCATCTTCACTGTTTACTACACCTGCGCCAAAAAGCTTATCAAAAAACTCATGGTTTAGGTCTGCTTTTTCTCTTGCGTTTACTTCAGTAATTTCAAATGTTACAGGCACATCTAAACTGTGTGCAACATCGTGTTCTACTTTTAAAAAGTTTTGTAGGTCATGAACATCTTTAAAAAGATCTTTAGTTTGTAGT
>JANQTO010000413.1 GCA_030731685.1 Nonlabens sp. | reverse complement strand
GTTTGCGCTGCTGTTTCATTTCTAGTTTTGTGTTGACTACTTAGCCTTGTAGGCGCTTCTGTCTTGGGCGCATGCTATGCGCCGTTACGCAGTCTTTGACTGCTTGCTTTTATCTTTTTGTTTCTCAGCGTAGGCTGTTGCTGCCTCACGCACCCAAGCTCCATTGTTCCAGGCATCACGGCGGGCATCAAGTCTACTTTTGTTCATGGGTCCGTGTCCTTTTACGACTTGCCAAAACTCATCCCAATCTACAGCGCCAAAGTCGTAGCTACCGCGGTCTTCATTCCATTTCAAATCTGGGTCTGGTATGGTCAGTCCTAATAAAGTGGCTTGTGGAACGGTCTGGTCTATGAATTGCTGGCGCAGGTCATCGTTAGACTTGCGCTTTAATTTCCATTTCATGGATTGCTCGGTATGTGTACTTGCGGCATCTTCTGGCCCTAGCATCATAAGCGATGGCCACCACCAGCGATTGAGCGCGTCTTGTGCCATTTCTTTTTGCTCATCAGTACCGTTACAAAGTGACAACATAATCTCAAAACCTTGTCGCTGGTGAAAACTTTCTTCCTTACATACACGGACCATTGCTCGGGCATACGGTCCAAAAGACGTACTACACAGCGGTACCTGATTAATAATTGCAGCACCGTCTACGAGCCAACCTATAGCTCCCATGTCGGCCCAAGTGACAGTAGGATAATTAAAAATAGATGAGTATTTTGCTTTACCAGAGTGTAAATCCTCATACAATTGTTCACGTGTGATTCCCAGCGTTTCGCAGGCGCTGTATAAATACAAACCATGACCTGCTTCATCCTGAACCTTTGCTAACAATGCTACTTTACGACGTAACGATGGAGCACGCGTAATCCAGTTTCCTTCAGGCAACATTCCTACAATTTCAGAATGGGCATGCTGGGATATTTGTCTGATGTGTGTCTTGCGATACTTTTCAGGCATCCAATCTTTAGGCTCTATTTTTTCATCACGGGCAATCTTTGCATCAAATTGCGCTTCTAAACTTTTAATTTCTGCTTCGCTCATGGTTTTTGTTTTTAATTAATTTTTATTTATCGTTGAACCATTTCGGTGGCTCACTTTGTGTCTTTATTCAAACTACCTTGTATCTCTAATTTTTGTTCGTTCACGCTTTCGCGAAAGCAGACACATCACAACAATTACTACTTTATACATCATAATCTACAACGAGCTTCTTACTCGTAGGAACGCTCACACAACTAAGGACAAAACCTTTTTCGACCTCTTCATCAGTCAGCGCATAGTTCACTTTCATTTCTACACTACCTTCTACCACACGACACTTACAGGTGCTGCACACGCCTCCTTTGCAAGCGTAAGGTAAATCTGCACCGGCCGCAATAGCCGCATCGAGAACATTATCGTGGTCGTCGCCCAGCACAAACTTGAACTCTCTACTGCCGTCTATTATAGTCACATCAACCCCATCTACTTTTTTCTCCAGTGCAGCAGCCGCTCGCGCTTTATCTGCTTCACTTAAGCCACTGACGAAAAGCTCAAAATGTACATTTTCTTTTTTCATTCCAGCTGCAACCAACTCGTCGCGTATTAGGAAAATCATATCTTCTGGACCACAAATAAAGGCGTGGTCTGTATACGGTGCATTAATTAATGTTTGCGTAAGTGTTTGTAATTTTTCTCTATCAAACCTTCCATTAAATAGCGGTATGTCACGGTGTTCTCTACTCAAAAAGTAAAAAACCTCAAAACGGCTTAAGTATTTATTCTTAAGCGCTTCAATTTCTTCTTTAAAGATAATGGATTTTACCGTTCTATTGAGGTAAAATAACTTGAATTTAGCATTAGGTTCACTTGCTAAATGTGTTTTAATAATACTTAACATGGGTGTAATACCACTTCCTGCTGCAAAGGCTATGTAATTTTTAGCGGCCGTTTTATCGACTTGGTCTAGCCCAAAATCTCCACTAGGAGCTGCAACTTGTAATACATCACCCGTTTTAAGTTCGCGATTAACGTAGGTTGAAAATTTACCTTCAAAAATCTCTTTGACAGCCACTTTCCACTCTCCATCTAGCGGACTACTACACAGTGAATAACTGCGTCGCAAGTCCTCACCATTAATGATAGCGCGTAACGTAAGAAACTGGCCAGAATGATACTTGAACGCATCTTTGAGTTCATCAGGAACTTGAAAAGCAAGTACTGTTGTATCGTCAGTCTCTTTATAAACTTGAGAAAGTGTTATGTTATGAAATGTGCTCACTATGAATAGGTCGTTAAGTTTACACAAAACTAACACTTGTTAGTTTAGAAACCAAATATAGTAGCAACCAGTGAAAAAGCTAATAAAAATATACTTTTAACGATATTTTCACGACCGCCATTGTGGTGTGCTCGTATCTTGCTACCTATGAGTTATCCTAAGATTATCGCACCCGATTCCATTTTACAAGAGGCTGAAAAAGCGATGTCTTTTTATCCAG
>JANQTO010000412.1 GCA_030731685.1 Nonlabens sp. | reverse complement strand
GCGTCGAACTGAAGAAAATCGCCAACGACGAGGCCTTGCCGTTGGAAGAACGTTTTGAAGCCCGACTGAAGCTGGCGGAACTGCCGCGCTCGTCGTCCAAGACCCGCATCCGTAACCGGTGCCAGGTCACGGGCCGTCCGCGCGCCTATTACCGCAAGCTGCACAAAGTTTTGCTTCTGAAGTTCTGGAGGGCTTGCCACACTGCTCACAATCACTTCCAAACTGTTCTATTGCATGGTGCATAATTGCGCTTGGTTCTGTTTCCTTATAGCCAGTTAATTTGGTATAATAATCGAGTAAAGCCTTGAATCGCTGCTCTCGGTCTTTGTTTACTGTTTTGAATCCTTCGGAATAAAGCGCTGATGCGATTTCAAATTCATCTCTGTCCAACATGGGAACTTCTATGTTGCATCTCCAGCAATATTTAATTTCCATGTGTAGTTTTAAGAAATGGTCATTATATGATTTTACTTTTTTTCGTGCTATTAATAATCCTGCCTCACTCCTATCGCTTCAACGTAAAATGCCCAGCAATAATCTCGTCTTTATAATAAAGTCTGTACCAGTAATCGCTGCTAGGTAATGGTTGGTTGTTGTAGATGCCGTCCCAGCCGGTGATAGCATCTGTTGAGAATTGTAGGAGTTTGCCGTGCCTGTCGTAAATCTCTAGTCTTGAGCCTGGAAACTCCTCTATACCATATATTTCCCAGCGGTCATGAAAACCGTCATTATTTGGAGTAAAAAACAAGGGTATTTGAATTCGTGAAAATTGCTGTCTCACGGGACCACAACCGTCATTATTACGCACACGCACCGTAATTTGGAGCAAGCCGTTGATATTAAATACCGGGCTGGATTGATAATTGAATCCGTCTATGCTGTAACTAAAGTTTCCAGTATTGACCGTTGTTATGGTAAGCTCATCTCCTATCGCGTCTATACTTGCAATAATGGGAAGTTCTATTAAGGTCACATTAAAGGTTGCGGTTGCGTCACAGCCAGCAGCGTTTGTAACTACACAGGTAAATGTACCTGACGTAGAAACGGTAATGGTTTGCGTGGTTTCGCCAGTATTCCATAAGTACGTTCCACCAGAAAATCCTACATCCAGTACTTGCATGTCATCAGGACAAATCTCAAAGTCTGCACTTGTTACTTGTGGAACTCCATCCTGCGCAAAAACAATGGCCGTCCGGCTTGCACTGCGGCAGTTAGATGCGGTGTTGATGGCTTCGGCATAATAGGTTCCGGCTACGCTTGTCATAAACGTCGTGCCGCTTGCCAATGCAGTACCACCGGTTGGTGTATTAAACCACGCTGCGGTCTCGCCTGTTCCTACCGTAACCTCAAGTGTTCCTGGAGCGCGGTCACAAACAACCACGCGACTATTCACGGCAACGGGCGCATTTACAATCTCCCTGCGGAATTCCCACGGGTCAGAGAAATTAACGCATTGTGTGTTTGTTAGATTTACGGCATCTTCGGCAACCTTTACGCGATAAAAGGTGCTACTTGATAGAACGCCTGTTGTATATGTTGCAGTCGTTGCTCCGGCAATGTCTGTAAAATTAACGCCGTCTGTACTAATTTGCCATTGATACACCGGTGTTGCAAAAACGCTGGTCGTTGTACTTGCCGTAAGTGTGTAGGATTGTGGCATGTCTGTTTCACATTGCAAAACGGTCGTGTTTCCCGCTGGTGTTGCTACACTGGTCGCATCACCACAGGTTCTAAAAGCGATGTCATCTATCGCCAGGTCATTACCGCAACCACCGGCACCTTGATTTATCATCTTCAGGATAACACCGTTTTGTCCGGTAGTTGTCGTAAACGTAAGGCCGTATTGTACCCAGTTAGGTGAAGGCGTTGCAAACTGGGGTGTCATCGAACCAGTTGCCAGTATAGTAGTATCTGTCGCATCCCATATTTCAAATCGTACCTGTATCGGTACTTCGTTTCCAGCACAGGCATTTGCAGCGCCGCCTCGCAAGATATTGAGTACCCATGCACTAAATTCATAAGGCGTGTTTTCACAAAGACCCGATATGGGTGTCCGGTAGAATAATCCTGGGTTAAAAGATGCATTTACTAGCAACATTTTGCCATTACCGTTACCTGTGTGGTCACCAGTAACAAACCAGCCAGGCCGTTGCGCAGTGCTTGCCGTTATCGTGTACTCTCCATCGTTAGGTGCAAAATTTAAAAAATTATAGGACGTTACTCCTGCCGGTAATGCTGGTCCGTTTGTGATACCAGTCCCAAAATCTTCACTAAAAATAGGGTCACCCGTAACTCCGCCGCAAAAACCTAATTGCGCTTTCGCGAAAGCGAAACACATTAAAATAAATACGTTTAAAATAATCTTTTTACTCATCTATTCAATGTTTTGCAAGTTTGTATTGCGTCAAGAGGCTAAAATACAATGGCATTTGCAAATATCGTGTATGTAGCTAGTCAAATTTAAGGTTGAATCACGCGGCTGTTTAG
>JANQTO010000411.1 GCA_030731685.1 Nonlabens sp. | reverse complement strand
GTTATTCACGCTGGAACCGTTATTGGCTCAGACGGTTTTGGATTTGCACCGCAAGCTGATGGGAGTTATGAAAAAGTTCCCCAAACAGGAAATGTGGTGATAGAAGATGATGTAGAAATAGGGTCTCTAACAACCATAGACAGAGCGACGCTTGGAAGCACAATAATTAGAAAAGGGGCAAAACTAGATAATCAAATACAAATTGCTCACAATGTTGAAATAGGTAGCAATACCGTTATCGCTGCGCAAACCGGTATTGCGGGTTCTGTTAAAGTAGGCAAGAATTGCAAGATAGGTGGGCAGGTAGGAATTGCCGGCCATATTACCATAGGCAATAATGTAGGAATACAGGCCCAAAGTGGCGTAGGTCGCAACATAAAAGATAATCAAGCCATTCAAGGCTCACCGGCATTTAACTATGCCGACTGGAATAAATCCTATGTTCATTTCAAGAATTTAGGCAAAATGGAACAACGTCTTACACAAATAGAGAAAAATAGTTAACATGATAGTTCATACAGACCGCAAACAGACAACTATAGAAAATGAGGTTTCCATCTCTGGTGTAGGTTTACACACGGGTAATGAGGTAACGCTATTGTTTAAGCCAGCTCCTGCAAATCATGGATATGCGTTTCAGCGTGTAGATTTGCAAGGTAATCCCGTAATAGAAGCGCTTGCCAGTTTTGTCACTGATACTAAGCGAGGAACGACCTTGGATAAAAATGGTGTTCAAATAAATACCTGCGAGCATGTACTCGCTGCCTTAGTAGGGCTTGAAATAGATAATTGCCTTATAGAAATCAATAGCAGTGAACCGCCCATTATGGATGGTTCATCTAAGTTTTTTATAAAAGCTCTTGAGAAGGCTGGAACTAAAGAACTCGATGCTAAAAGCAAAGAGTTCGTTGTTAAAAACGTCATTTCTTATAAGGATGAGGAATCTGGTAGTGAGTTAATTCTCATGCCTGCCGATGGTTATGAGGTAACAACCATGGTAGATTTTGGAACTAAGGTTCTAGGAACTCAAAATGCCACCCTAAATAAAATGGCCGATTTCAAAGAAGAAATCGCAAATGCAAGAACGTTTAGTTTCTTGCACGAGATAGAAATGCTTCTTGAGCACGGCCTTATTAAAGGTGGCGATTTAAACAATGCTATCGTTTACGTTGACAAAGAGTTATCTCCCAAGACTATGGAAAGTCTCAAAAAGGCTTTTCAAAAAGATAACGTTACTGTGAAGCCTAACGGAATATTAGATAACCTGACTTTGCATTATCCTAACGAGGCTGCAAGGCATAAGCTACTCGATGTGGTTGGTGACCTAGCTTTGATAGGAATGCGCATAAAAGGTAAAGTTATAGCAAACAAACCAGGGCATTTTGTAAACACACAGTTTGCCAAAAAAATGGAAAAACTCATCAAGGCCGAAGCCCGTAATAGTGTTCCATATGTAGATTTGAGTCAAGAGCCATTAATGGACGTGATGAAAATCATGGAAATCTTACCACACCGTTCTCCATTTCTACTAGTAGATAAAATATTTGAGCTGTCAGACTCTCACGTTATAGGCCTAAAGAACGTAACCATGAACGAGCCGTTTTTTACGGGTCACTTTCCTGGACAGCCCGTAATGCCAGGTGTACTAATCGTAGAGGCAATGGCACAAACTGGCGGAATTCTAGTGCTTAGCACGGTGCCCGACCCAGAAAATTACTTGACTTTCTTCATGAAAATGGATAATGTAAAGTTTAAGCGTAAAGTGGTTCCAGGTGACACGCTCGTTTTTAAATGTGATTTAATTACTCCTATACGTAGAGGTATTTGTCACATGCAGGCATATGCTTATGCAAATGGCGTACTTTGCGCCGAGGCTGAGCTTATGGCACAAATCTCAAAAGTTAAATAATGAATCAACCACTAGCATATGTACATCCAGGCGCTAAAATCGCTAAAAATGTAGTAATAGAACCTTTCACAACCATTCATAATGACGTGGTTATAGGAGAAGGAACCTGGATAGGTTCTAACGTTACCATAATGGAAGGTGCACGCATCGGTAAAAATGTTAGTATTTTCCCTGGTGCAGTTATATCTGCCATACCACAAGATAAGAAATTTGAAGACGAGGATACTTTAACAATTATAGGTGATGGTACAACCATACGTGAGTGTGTAACCATAAATCGTGGAACCTCAGACCGTATGAAAACCGTTATAGGCAACAACTGCTGGATTATGGCATACTGTCACATTGCTCACGACTGTATCGTAGGAGATAACTGTATATTTTCTAATAACAGCACCTTAGCTGGCCATATAACTGTGGGCGACCATGTTGTTCTTGCAGGTATGGCGGCAGTGCAACAGTTCTGTCAGATAGGTAGCCACGCATTTGTAACAGGAGGTTCTTTAGTTCGTAAAGACGATCCGCCTTGTGTAAAGGCTGGTCGTGAACCGTTAAGCTATGTAGGAATCAACTCTGTAGGATTGCGTAGA
>JANQTO010000410.1 GCA_030731685.1 Nonlabens sp. | reverse complement strand
AATGAAGATGGGTCATTAGGATCGAAACCTACGTAACGCTCCTTATAGTTATCTTCTAATAAAATAACAGAATTCTCAGCACGAACCACTTCTAGATTTGCTTTACTTCCTTTAGATGTTCCCAAAATCCAGGTCTCATTACCAGCAGCGCTTGTAGCATCTGCAGCGTTACAGTGAACAGACACAAAAAAATCAGCTTTTGCACGGTTAGCTATTGCTCCACGTTCATCTAAAGGTATAAACACATCCGTTTTACGAGTGTAGATGACCTTAAATGCAGGATTCTTTTCTAGTTTTGCTCCTATAATCTTAACGATATTCAGTGCTATATCCTTTTCGCGTACGCTGCCTACAACCTTTCCTGGATCATGACCGCCGTGTCCTGCATCTAGTACAATTACAAAAGGTTTCGTAGGCGTTACTCGTGTTGTATCAACAGGAATTTCGGCTGTGGTGAACATCGTTGTCGCGGCAAAGACAATAAAGAACAATAATTTCGTTTTCATAGTGTAATAAATGGAGTAAATATTGATTGTTGAAAGTTCGCTTTCGCGAAAGCGTATTTCCAACAAAACGCATAAAAATTATACGTAGTTTTGAACTTTCAAAAACCAGACCAAAACAGTTAACGAATATACCACTCTCTAGATTGCGCGCCACTTTAAAGAATATCATTTTATCCATAACCTTTTTAACAATGGCATTTATAAGCCATGGTCAAGAGCCTGTATCGCCATCACAACGCGTAGAGCCGGTTAAACCTGTCGAAAATACTAAAGTAGAAGAAGTTACTCTATCTAAAACAGACCTACTTACACTTCAAAAACCAGTAGATTCTACTAAAAAAGATAGCGTCAAGTCTAAAAGCCGCCTAGAAAATAAATTAACCTATGATGCGGTAACCTCTAATATCATGGACCGCAGGGCAAATACAGTGACGCTTTACAACCAGGCGGTTGTTACCTATGGTGACATAAAAATAGAGGCCGGTAGAATAGTTATTAATAATAAAACCGGTAATATAGAAGCTTACGGTATTCCAGAAGATTCCACCGGCGTTTATTCACAGAAACCTATTTTTACACAAGGCGCTAACGTGATAAAGCCAGATTCTATCGTTGCAAACAGGTTTTCTAAAAAAGTGCTTACCTATAATGCCACGACGCTACAAGGAGAGTTTAACGTCATTGCCGAAACTACCAAACGCGTAAACGACTCGGTTATTTACATGCGTAACGCAAGATTTACAACTTCAAAAGACCCTGCAAATCCTGACTATTATTTCAAGGCAAACCGTATCAAGTTTGTTCCTGGAAAAAAAATAGTTACAGGACTTGTCCAAATGTACATAGCCGATGTTCCTACTCCTATTGCATTACCTTTTGCATTTTTCCCCATGACCACAGAACGCAAAAGTGGTATTATTATGCCAGGTTTTGGAAATCAAGCAAACAGAGGTTTTGCACTTCAAAACGGTGGGTACTATTTTGCCGTGAACGATTACATGGACCTCACGTTACTAGGTGATTACTTTACTAATGGTAGTTATGGTGTCCGTGTAGAAAGCAATTATAAACTGCGTTATAAATTTACGGGAAGCTTGCGTTTCCTGTATGAAAACGAACTTATAAGCGAACGTGGTTTTTCAGATTTCCAGCAAACAAATAGATATAACATAAACTGGCAGCACTCACAAGACGCAAAATCAAATCCTACCTCACGTTTTAGTGCCAGTGTGAATCTAGGTAGTAGCCAGTTTTACAGGCAATCGTTTAATCAGATAAATCAAGGTGCAACACTAGTTAACAACCTGAGTTCTTCTATTTCTTATAACAAAACCTTTAATGGCGACCCGCAAGTGAACCTGACCGCAAGTGCGACGCACAATCAAAACACCAATACCAACATCGTAAACGTGAGCCTGCCTAACTTACAAGGAAGTGTTTCACGTATTTTTCCCTTTGCACCTAAGGAAGGTGTTCGTAAAGGTATCATTCACAATGTCAACCTATCTTACAATGTACGTAGTGAGAATCGTATCGCCACGACTGACGATGAGTTCCTGACAGCAAAAATGTTTGACAACGCCGTTTTCGGAGTACAACATACCGTTCCTATATCCACAAACTTTAAAATCGCCGACTTTTTCAATGTGGGATTGAACGGTAATTATAACGAGACTTGGGTTTTTGAAACCTTTAAGCAGTCACTGGTAGATAATGGTAACGGTGGTTTCAATACGGTACGCGATACCGTGGGCGGTTTTGACAGTTATAGAACTTATAGTTACGGGGCAAACATAGGAACCTCCATTTATGGATACTGGGAAAACAAGAATAAAAAAGCAAAATTACAGGCTGTTAGGCACATAATTAGGCCTAGTATAAGTTACAACGCTAACCCTAGTTTTGACCAGTACTATGACCGCTTGTTAACAGAACAAGGTTTAGACGTGCTGCCAGAAGAACGATTTTACAGCCGTTTTGAAGGCTCGCTTTATGG
>JANQTO010000409.1 GCA_030731685.1 Nonlabens sp. | reverse complement strand
ATTCCGAGGTAGGAGGAATCGTATTAAAGAAAAAACTTCATCTATGTTTCCATTCTCCAACCCTAAAGGATGTGGAATCAAAAACTTTTTTTGATTTACTGATGTCTTTTATGGTCAGTTGAAACATCACCCTTTAGGGCTGGGGAAAAGGTTTCGGTTTTTTATTTAGGAAGGACTTTATAAACTGTTATTTGGGCACTCATTTAAAGGCTCAATGCATATCAAGAACTTTTCGGCACATAACCAGCAGTGACCAATCCATCCTCATTCGTTTCAACCAACACAGCATTTTTTAATAACAAAGTTCGGTCTGCTATTTTCAAAACATGCTCGTAATAGTGGTCCGTAATGAAAACTGCTTTGTGGGCGCAGCGTTCAGTAATTAAATCTATAGCGCGTTCTATTTGCAGCGGTGCAAGAGCGCTAAAAGGTTCGTCCAGTAAAAGAACAGGCTGTTCGAGATTTATGACAAGCATACACTCTAAAAATCGGCGTTCACCCATAGAAAGGGAACCTACGCGTTTTTTGCTGATGGTGTGAATTAGTGGCTCGTATAATAATCGGTCCTGGTCGGCATTGTCGGGAAACCAGGTGTGTATGGTTTCGTTAACGGTAATGTTATTGAATAGAAAAGGGTCTTGCGGTAAGTAGCCGAAAATGCGATTTTGCCTATTCTTAGAAATTGTAAATGGTTGCTCGTTATAACTTACGCTTATGTTTTGAGCTTTTACGGTTCCAAAAAGCACCTGTAATAAACTAGACTTACCGCAACCATTGCTTCCTAAAATACCGATGACCTCGCCAGCTTTTATGGTGAAACTCGCTTCCTTTAAAAGGGTTTTATTTCCTCTTTTGAGTTCCACATCTTTTACGATTAGTTTCTTAAAATCCATAAACCGTTTTAAAAGCCAGCACAACCAAGCCTGCAATAGTTAAAAAACCAACTTGTACAATCCATGCGGCAAGGATTAGAGAGGCTTTTGAAATCCCCAAATTGAGCATCACAAAACGTTGCTGTTTGTGAATGATTGATGTTGCTAGTAGCGCACAAACAAAGCCAACGGAAAGAAATATCAATAATACATAGTAAGCATTGCCAAAAGCAATAACCGGCAACGCAAGACAAATGTTATAGAGCAGCACTTGTAAACTAAACCACAGTCGCGCCCTGTAATACCACATACTTATTTTTTAAGAGACTCGAGAATTTCTTTGTAGGTCTTTTTGTTTTCTGGATTTTCACGCAGGTAAGAAAGTACTTTACCTTTAATGTTGGAACTGCTTCCTAGTTGGTCAAAAAGCTTCTCGTCTTCAGGCCAGTTTTTAAAGCTTCCCACGCGCTTTGCAAGGGTTTCGCTCAAGTCATTGATAGTGCGTACCTTTATGTAAAACGGGCTTTCTTTTACGTTGTTTATTTCGTCAAGAAGGTCGCTATAGGTCAATCGATGAATCTCCGTCTTTTTAGTCATTCTTGTGAGCATAGACGTGATAGCGTTCATGTTTCCAAAAAAATTGATGTCAAAATCGTCTATGCCGCAGCCTTTCAGTTTTGTAATTTCTTGTTTTGGAACCTCTTCAGATTGAAAGGAGCCATCCACAAGAAAACTCATGCGCTGACTTAATATACCATTACAATTGGGCACTGACTGTTGAACTGCTTGCTCAACAACGGGTTTTTGAGCAAGTAACGATGTGGTGCTTAAAAGACAACTACAAAATAATAACAAAAATCGATTCATGGTGTAATAACGTTGCAAGTGCAAAGTTCGTTTATTACAGGCAAACAAAGTGCCAAAAATCCGTTACTAAACAGTAACGGGCTTTTCTATAACAACAGCGTCAAGTGCTTGTGAAACATCCCAAATAATATCTTCATAATGCTCTACACCTATGGATAATCTCACGAGTGCGTCTGTCACGCCTATGTGCACCAGGTGTTCGTCTGCAACACCAGCGTGTGTCATGCTTTTAGGATGCTCTGCAAGACTTTCTGTGCCGCCTAGACTTACGGCCAGTTTTACGAGCTTTAAGGAGTTTAAAAATTTGAAAGCTTCTTTCTCGCCGCCATCTATAAAGAATGTAACCATGGCTCCAGGACCGGAACATTGTCTCTTGTAAATTTCATAATCGCGAGTTCCTTCCTCTATAAGTCCTAAATATCTAACAGCTTTTACTTTGCTATGGTCTTTTAAGAAATTTGCTACGTGAATAGCATTTGCCTGCATGGCTTCCATGCGTATTTTTAAGGTTTCAAGGCTACGTAATAGCATCCAGCCAGTATGTGGTGATGCCATGTTCCCTAAGAACGTACGCAATGTTTTCACACGACCCATATTTTCAGCATTACCTAACACTGCACCAGCAATAAGGTCACTATGTCCACCTATGTACTTTGTCGCACTATACATAACAAGGTCAGCTCCTAAGTGTAACGGGTGTTGCCATAGCGGTCCCATATAGGTGTTGTCTACGGCTATGGTCACGGGCTTGTCTGCAGTTACAAACTTGTCTGCAACGCGGCG
>JANQTO010000408.1:9678-11612 GCA_030731685.1 Nonlabens sp. | reverse complement strand
ATATCGAGCAACTACTGCATGATGTTATAGAAGAAGATAAGCTTCGATTGTCCAATGTGCGAGAACGTTTACTTAAAGCAGTTGCAGACTTAGAACAGCAGGTAGACCAAAATAGATTTGAGCAAGAACTTATCTATTACCTTGAGAAATACGATATTACTGAAGAAAAAGTACGTCTTAAAAATCACCTTAATTATTTTAAGGAAACCATGTCCTTAACAGAATCCCAAGGGCGTAAATTAGGTTTTATAAGCCAAGAGATAGGACGTGAGGTCAATACCATAGGTAGCAAATCTAATCATGCGGCCATGCAACAGCTGGTGGTTCAAATGAAAGACGAACTAGAAAAGATAAAAGAACAACTGCTTAACGTACTTTAATGGATATTCAACCTAAACTTATTGTTTTTAGTGCGCCGTCGGGAGCAGGCAAAACAACACTAGTGAGGCATTTACTAGGTATAGAAGATTTAAATCTTGCCTTTTCTATAAGCGCAGCATCTAGAGAGGCACGCGCTGGTGAAGTAGATGGAGAAGATTATTATTTCTTAGGCATTCCAGAATTTAAAAAGCGCATTAAAGCAAACGATTTTATAGAGTTTGAAGAGGTTTACCAGGATCAGTTTTACGGGACTTTGAAAACTGAAGTTGAGCGCTTATGGGCACAGGGTAAAAACGTCATTTTTGACATAGACGTCGTTGGCGGCTTGCGATTAAAGAAAAAATTCCCAGACCGTACCATTGCAATCTTTGTAAAACCACCATCGATTAACGAGTTACAAATAAGACTCAAATCGCGAAAGACAGAAAGTCCGGAGAAAATTGCTATGCGCGTCGCAAAGGCAAGTACAGAGATGGCAACAGCGCCGCAGTTTGATATCATAATAGAAAATGACGATTTAGACGCTGCAAAATTGCGTGCAGAGCAAGTCGTGCGCGGTTTTATTAATAAAAAAGTACGCAGTGAGTTCTAAAGTAGGCCTGTTTTTCGGAACTTTTAATCCTATTCACATAGGGCATCTTGCTCTTGCAAATTATATCATAGAAAATAGCGACCTTGATGAATTGTGGATGGTTGTTACACCGCATAACCCACATAAGAAAAAGAAAACGCTGTTAGATGACTATCAGCGGTTGCATATGGTACATCTCGCGACTGATGACTATATGAAAATAAAGGCAAGTAATATAGAATTTGGTTTGCCACAGCCCAGCTACACCGTAAATACCCTTGCTCATTTAAGCGAAAAGTATCCAGAAAAAGCGTTTACCATCATTATGGGTGAGGACAACCTCAAGAGTTTTACGAAATGGAAAAACTACGAGGTTATTTTAGAGGACTACGCAATCATGGTCTATCCTAGAGTATCGGCAGGTGAGGTAGACGCAACTCTTTTAAACCATCCGCACGTAACGACTATAGACGCACCCATCATAGAAATATCCTCTACAATGATACGTGATGGCATCGCTGCTGGTAAGGACCTGCGCTATTTTATGCACCACAAGGTGCAGGAATATGTGGAGGAAATGCATTTCTATAAAAATGCCAAATAAAAAAACCGCCAGCAATCACAAGTGATAAACTGACGGTTTCCAACCAACCAATCGACAGTTTCCATGACGGAAACTTATATTGTTATTTATTCAAAACACGGTTTGCATCTATCAATCTTGATTTTTGCGAGTCGCCGTTCTTCATTTGAATAAACCCTTTTCCTTTAAATCTATAAGTTGTTCCAGACGCTACATGAAACAATTCTATGGTGTTATCATTAACGATGTAAAGATCGAAATAATCATTGCCTATAAAATCATAACCCAACGTTAAATGCTTGTTAATTGAGCCAGGTGTTATATCGCTCACATTATAGGCTCCTGAAAAATCCCAAAAAAGGTTGTTTACGTTAAGCCCGTTACGGTCTTTAGAGCTTA
>JANQTO010000408.1:6240-9578 GCA_030731685.1 Nonlabens sp. | reverse complement strand
CCAGCACCTGCGCTGCCTATGCCCACAAGATTGTTGTTTGCAAACAGCGTCCCATATTCAAAGGATAGTGTAAAAGCCTTTGTCATGAACGGCGCATCCAGCGTTCCTTGTGTTCTGTTTAAGTCCACATACCATAATTCTTTGCCTAGGAGCACCTCATTAAGTGTAGGTCCATTGAACCCATCACCTAAAATCACTTCGGTCTCACAGCTCGTAGTGCTCAACGCGAGCAACCCGATTCCTAAAAAAGTAAAAATTGATTTCATAATAGTTCCTTTTAATGTTACTATATCGATTTCGAAAATCATGCCATGTTCATAAATAGCTGTTTGTCATAAGGTTAGTGTGTTTGAGTAGTTCGCTTTCGCGAAAGCGGACTTATTTAACTATCATTGAGCACCTTAGAAAGCCCCTAAATCATAGCTACTAAGGCTTTACATTGTCTGTTCCCTTGTAAAAATGTACCTTTACCATCCAACAATAATTTATGGATAAGACTACGAAAATAGCGGTTTTGGGTGGCGGTAGCTGGGCAACGGCCATCGTTAAAATGCTCTGCGAAAACCTTGATGAGGTAGGCTGGTACATGCGTAGCGCATATGCAGTAGAACATATTAAAAGAAACGAGCATAACCCAAATTACTTGAGCTCTGTAGAGTTTAAGGTCGAGCAGCTCAAATTAACGTCAGACATTAATGAAATGATTGCCTATGCCGACGTCTGCATATTTGCAATACCCAGTGCCTTTGTCTATACAGAACTACAAGCGGTTACAGAGGGCTCGCTAAAGGATAAGATTATATTCTCGGCCATTAAGGGTATCGTCCCAGAAACAGGTCTTATCGTAGGAGAACATTTCCATGATATCTATGGAATTCCGTTTGAGAATATAGGAGTTATTACAGGTCCATGCCATGCAGAGGAAGTTGCGCTAGAACGTCTATCCTACCTCACAGTAGCGTGTGACGATGAGGAGAAAGCCATATTCCTAGCGTCTTGCTTAGAAAGCGATTACATCAATACAAAAATAAGTGATGATATTATAGGTACCGAGTATGCCGCCATGCTTAAGAATATCTATGCGATTGCTGCTGGTATCGCTCATGGTTTAGGCTACGGAGATAATTTCCAGAGTGTGCTCATGAGCAACGCCATACGAGAAATGAAGCGCTTTATACGCAAGGTTCACAAAATGAAGCGTAACATTAATGACAGTGCATACCTGGGCGACTTGCTCGTTACGGGCTATTCTGTTTTTTCCCGAAACCGTTTGTTTGGTAATATGCTAGGAAAAGGCTACACCGTGCGCAGCGCACAGTTAGAAATGAGTATGGTTGCCGAGGGCTACTATGCAACAAAAAGCGCCTTCAAAATTAATGCGGAAAAAGGTGCAAAAACACCGATTCTTGATGCTGTTTACAGCATTTTATACGAAGATAAAAATCCTAAAAAGGTATTTAAAAAACTAGCTGACAAGCTGGATTAAAAACATTTTATGTCACAATTAGCAAAAGATTTCGGCATCGACCTTGCCATGCAACAATTAGGTCTTAAAGAAACAAACCACGGTACTTCTACGGGTAACAACCATTTCGGTACTGGTGACGCGATAAGCTCGCACTCGCCAGTAGATGGTAGCCTTATAGGTAAAGTAACGACCACCACTGCAGCCGACTATGAAAAAGTAGTAGCCAGCGCGCAAACTGCTTTTAAAGAATGGCGATTAAAGCCAGCGCCTTTGCGCGGTGAGATTGTACGCCAGTTTGGTGAAGAATTACGTCGTTTGAAAGAACCGCTTGGTAAGCTGGTTTCCTATGAAATGGGTAAATCTTATCAAGAAGGTCTGGGCGAGGTTCAGGAAATGATAGATATATGTGATTTTGCCGTAGGTCTATCTAGACAATTGCACGGTCTCACCATGCACTCGGAACGTCCTGGACACAGAATGTATGAGCAGTACCATGCACTGGGCATCGTAGGTATTATAAGTGCCTTTAATTTCCCAGTAGCTGTATGGGCATGGAACACCGCACTTGCATGGATTTGTGGTGATGTATGTATATGGAAACCTAGTGAGAAAACTCCACTTTGTGGAGTTGCCTGTCAGAACATTATAGCAACCGTACTTAAGAAGAACAATTTACCAGAAGGAATTTCTGGACTGGTAAATGGCGATTATAAAGTAGGCGAGATGATGACTACAGACAAGCGCGTACCGCTTATAAGTGCAACAGGTTCAACCCGTATGGGTAGAATCGTTGCTGCAAAAGTAGGCGAGCGTCTTGGAAAGTCCTTACTAGAATTAGGCGGTAACAACGCCATTATCGTTACACCAGATGCTGAGGTGAAGATGACGGTGATAGGAGCCGTTTTTGGAGCTGTAGGAACTGCAGGACAGCGTTGCACGTCAACCAGACGATTAATAGTTCATGAAGACATTTATGACACCGTCAAAGATGCGGTAGTAAAAGCATACGGACAGTTAAAAATCGGGAATCCGCTGGATGAGAAAAACCATGTAGGGCCACTCATCGATACGGACGCGGTTGCAGGATATAATAACGCGTTAGAGCAAGTAGTTGCTCAAGGCGGTAAAATATTAGTTGAAGGTGGTGTGTTAAGTGGTGCAGGCTATGAAAGTGGTTGCTACGTAAAACCAGCAATTGCTGAGGCTACAAACGATATGCAAATCGTGCAACATGAAACATTTGCTCCTGTACTTTATTTATTAAAGTATAGCGGAACCGTTGAAAATGCACTCGAATTGCAAAACGGTGTTGCACAAGGACTCTCTAGTGCCATCATGACAAACAACTTGCGCGAGGCTGAGCATTTCCTGTCTGTTGCCGGTTCTGACTGTGGTATTGCAAACGTGAACATAGGAACCAGCGGTGCAGAGATAGGTGGTGCTTTTGGTGGTGAAAAAGACACTGGCGGCGGTCGCGAGAGCGGTAGTGACGCATGGAAAGTTTACATGCGCAGACAAACAAACACGATAAATTACACAACCGAGCTGCCCCTAGCGCAAGGGATTAAGTTTGATTTGTAGACTAGCTAGATAAGAATTTTATCTTAATGAGAAGCGCTCCATGGAAACTTGGAGCGTTTTTCTTAATAAACTACAGCGATACCTGTCTGGGTCTATGCTGTCGTGGTGGCCTAGTAGGTATATCCCGTAAGGATAAAAGTTACTAGTAGCTTTTGGTGTTTAAAACAACAGTTGCCGCACATTAATAAACCAATCAACGTTAGTAGGAAGAAGGACAAAATATTACTTTCGAGTTTTTAGATTCTTAAAATATTTGAGACTACAAATCCAAATACAACAACAAACTACT
>JANQTO010000408.1:3514-6230 GCA_030731685.1 Nonlabens sp. | reverse complement strand
GTTTGATTTGTAGACTAGCTAGATAAGAATTTTTATCTTGATGAGAAGCGCTCCATGGAAACTTGGGGCGCTTTTTTTTGAAAATATCCTTAAGCCATGTTATTGTGATAAGAATGTTATCGCTCCTGCATCAACAACAAAATCACCGCGATGATGAGTATACCAGCAAGCACCGCCAAAAATATCTTCCAAAAACTATACGGTCTATCGCCATAGATAGTTCCAGTCTGCCCGTTTACGAAAAAGCTATAGCGTTTGCCGTTAAAATTGTAGGCGCTTATATAAACCGGTAACAGGATGTGCTTAAAAGTTTCGGCACTTAGGTCCATGTCTAGCGAATGTATGCGCTGCGTATCACCACCTATATCGCGACGTGCCCAATTTCTGGCAATGTCTTCAGCAGTTTTTGTGGCTTGCAAATGGCCGTCGCGTAGCGGTATGGTGTATTTTTCGGTTACATAACCGGCGAGATAGCTAGCGTTGAATGTTTCCAATTCCTTGAGGTTCCAAGAGGCGATTTGGTTAGGTACTTGACTTGATTTTTGTTTGGTTGCCTTCACCAATGTATCGTCTACAAAACCAGAGACTGTTCCGCGTGCATCATACCATCGTGTTCTGCGTTCTTGTACCGTGCGCTTGTTTTTACCAGAGCCTACAGTTTTGGTAACATAATAATGCTCACCGCGCTCACCGGTATATTGTGCTTGTAGTTGTGCGTCAAAGGTCCAATAGGGAACGTAGAGTCCTTTGGTATTTTCAGCACTTAGGCTGGCGCGTTGCAAGTTATTAGGTGCCCACCACAATCCAGCCACCCATTTTTTAAAAACGGCATGTGCTTTTGCAGTGTCCATCTTAAACGGTAAAATAGCGCCTGGCATTATCCAGTCCTCGCTATACATATCTTCTACGATAAGTGGTTGCGTGCAGTACACACAATGCAGCGATTTGTAGTTTTCTTCTATATGCTGGTTTGCACCGCAGTTTTTACAGTGCAGCAAGGTAATTTCCATGGTGTGCGATTGTGCACCCATTTGTTGAAGGTACTTATCCAGTTCGAGTTCCCTAAATTCTTGTCCGCTTTGTTCTATGGTTTCCTTGTGACCACAATATTCACAATTGATATAATCTGTTCCGGGTGCATAGGTCAGCGATGCGCCACAGTTGACACAGGATTTTTTACGCTCAGAGGTTTGATTAGTTACTGGATTCAATGATTACCTATTGTGTTTTGCTTCGCAAAACGTGATTGCCTATTTTTAATTTTTTATTGCCTATTCCATGTTGCTTCGCAACATGTGATTTCAACTTGTCAATTGCTGATTTCAAATTTGATTTTAATCAAATTCAAAGACCGCTACCCATAAAATTAGCAATGGGCAATCCATAATTTGCGCCAGCAAATTCAAAATGGGCAATGGTCGTCACCCTAAAGCCTGTACGTGAACTACCAAAGAAGTTAACGCCACGACTTGGAATTTGGAATTTGAGATTTGCAATTTAAGCGCAGCGCTAACTTACGGTAACGGCGGCGGCGTGTTTCCTCCTAGAAATCCTTTAAGTTCCTCCACATCACTTACCGCTTTCCAACCGTCCATTCCCGGTTTCCAGACGAGTGTATCCTTATTAATAGTACGTGAGGCAAACAGCGATGCAAGCTGTGCATAAGAAATAGGTCCGGCCTGTGCGCCATTGAGTGCATAATGGTATTGCGTTTCTTGCGGCATCGGCGGTGGTACGGCACTAGCTTGCTGTGGTGGTGCTTGTTGTTGTCCTCCCATTTGTGGTGACATCATGCCGCCCATTTGCTGTGCAAGTACAAATCCCATGCCCATGCCCATACCGGCACCAGCGGTTCCACCTTCGTTTGTTGCTGCGGCTTCTATGGCTTTTGCAGTTTTAAATTTGGTTAATTTATCGAGGTCAATTTTGTCTAAACGGCTGTATTCAAAAATCTCTTTTTTGAGTTCTTCGGGCATAGAGACATTTTCTATGTAGAATTTCTCAAGAGATATACCAACCGTTAAAAACTCTGGACGCATTACTTCCTGACAGGTTTCAGAAAGCTCTGTTGTGTTTGCGGCGTAGAGTTCTATAGGTAATTTTGCTTCACCTACGGTGTCGGTAAAACGGGTAGCAATAAGACTTTTGAGATGCTCATTAATTTCAAAACTCGTGAAATTATTATCGGTTCCTACAATGTCTTTAATGAACTTGCCTGGGTCTTGTACCTTAAAGGCATAGGTTCCAAAGGCACGTATTTCGACAAGACCAAAACGGTCGTCGCTTAAGGTAATCGGGTTTTTTGTACCCCATTTCTCGTCGGTAAAAAGATGCGTGTTTACAAAATAGACTTCGGCCTTGAACGGTGAGTTGAATCCGTATTTCCAACCTTTTAATGTTGCGAGGATAGGTAAGTTTTGGGTCGTGAGGTCGTAAGTTCCAGGTGTAAAAACATCGGCAAGCTGGCCTTCATTAATAAAAACAGCAGCTTGTCCTTCTCGTACAATGAGTTTTGCGCCGTTTTTAATCTCGTTTTGGTAACGTTCAAAACGGTGAGCAATGGTGTCGTCTGTATAGTCCAGCCACTCGACGATGTCTATAAACTCGTTGCTTAATTTTTCTTTTATCTTATCAAAAATGCTCATAAGGTGGTTTAGTTTTAGATGAAACGTACATATAGGTAACTAAGTTAAGGAAATTGTTACAAAGTCGGTTT
>JANQTO010000408.1:0-3414 GCA_030731685.1 Nonlabens sp. | reverse complement strand
TAGATATAGTTAGGTAGGTTCATGGAATCTATAGTACCTTTTCACCATGATATCGCTAGATTCCCGTATTAAATTTCCTGATGTAACGCTTGCGCAGCCGTATGGTTTGCTGGCAATAGGTGGTGATTTGTCCATAGAACGCTTGATGCTTGCTTACAACTCCGGAATATTTCCGTGGTATAACGACGGTGAACCCATATGCTGGTGGAGTCCGGACCCAAGAATGGTGTTTGACCTAACAGCCGCACAGCCCATGCGCATCACAAAATCCCTACGCCAAAGCAAGCGCAACAAAGGCTACGTCATCAAAGAAAACACTTGTTTCCGTGCCGTGATGCAGCATTGCGCACAAGTACCTAGAAATGGCGAGTTTGGAACTTGGATAAATGACGATTTGGTTGATGCCTACACAAAGCTGCACGAGTTAGGACATGCAAAAAGTGTGGAGGTTTTTCTAGACGATACTTTAGTAGGCGGCCTTTACGGAATAGATTTGCCCCATAAAAAAATATTTTGTGGTGAAAGCATGTTCTCGCTAGCTACAGACTCCAGTAAAATAGCCCTTTGGTTTCTGATAGAACGTTTGAAAAATTCTGGGTATACATTACTTGACGCTCAAATCTATAACGAGCATTTAGATAGTTTAGGCGCGGTTACTATGGAACGAACTGTTTTTATGAAGCATTTAAATGGTTGATTGTTCGCTTTCGTACCGCTATGCAGCGGCATAAACTTCTTTTTATCACGCTTTCGCGAAAGCGGGATAAAAAGAAAGCGAACTCCCTAAACGGCATCATATCTAAAACAGGCCGTTTCATGATCATTTACCATACCGGTAGCTTGCATAAATGCATAGATAATGGTCGAGCCTACAAATTTAAAACCTCGTTTTTTCAAGTCTTTTGAAATTCTGTCCGATAAAGGTGTGTTTGCAGGTATTTGTTTGTATTGCGTAATCTTATTTTTAATAGGTTTATGGTATACAAATGACCAGATATAATGTGAAAAGCTGCCAAATTCCTGCTGGATACGTATGAAATGCTGGGCGTTTGTAACAATGGAGTTTACCTTTAATTTATTTCTAATAATTCCAGGATTTGCCAGGAGTTCTTGCTTTTTAGCATCGGTGTAGGCAGCAATTTTTTGAACGTCAAACTGGTCCAGCGCAACGTGATAATTTGCACGTTTATTGAGGATGGTTATCCAGCTCAGGCCAGCCTGCATGGTTTCGAGAATGAGGAACTCAAAAAGGGTGTGGTCGTCATAAACGGGCACGCCCCATTCTGTATCGTGATATTTTTGATAAAGGTCGCTTCCTAGGCACCAGCCGCATTTATGTTTTTCCATGCTTTAAAAATAGGAATACTTATCTTTCCATGATGAAAATGTATTAATTACATAGCAAGCCTTACTGCTAATCCTTTTTTAAAAATAGACTATCCTTTATCATGATTAAAAAACTACTCATCGCCGTTTTTGTTTTTACGTTAACCAGTTGTGTTACACAAAAATCAGTTTCACAAAGTGAAATTAATGAAACGGTAGACTCATGGCACCTCGCAGCCTCGCAAGCCAACTTTGACTCTTACTTTAACCTTATGACCAGCGACGCCATTTTTATTGGGACTGATGCCACTGAGAACTGGCAACTTCAAGAATTTAAAGAATTTTCAAAACCTTTTTTTGACAGAGGTAAGGCTTGGTCCTTTACGACACTGGAACGCAACGTATATAGCACAAATGGCATTGTCTACTTTGACGAATTGCTAGATACACAAATGGGTATATGCCGTGGTAGCGGTGTGCTTAAAATGGAAAACGGCAGCTACAAAATAGCGCATTATGTGCTGAGCATTGCTGTGCCTAACGAGCATGTAACATCGCTGACAGCCTTGAAGAAAAAATGGGATGATGAGTTTATAAATGGCTACAAACTTAAAATGTAACAATATAATTCGGTTTAAATGTTGAATTTTAGAGTTAAACCGCTTATTATTGTGTTTGCTTACGTAGGTCTGTAGGTTCAATGAACTAAAAACGACCACGTTAGGGGCATCATTTTTTTGTGATACTTCTGTAGTATATTGCCTATCCTTAAATTATTTAAATGAAGAACTTCTTTTTTAGTGTCATGCTTAGTGTAGCCGCGCTCGCTTTTGCACAGTCGCCACTTAATGCACCATGGATGCAGCAACTCCAACTTCAAAAAAATGGAACCGAACCTACCTATCAAGAAATTGTTGATGCAGGAACAGCATATTTTGATTCTATTGATAAGGATGCAAAAGGCAGTGGCTATAAGCCGTTCATGCGATGGATAGAAACAGCAAAACAATTTGTAAAAGATGACGGTTCTCTTCAAACAAATGCCGAGCTTGACGCTATAATAAACGATAGATTTATAGCTAAAGGTGTGACAGCTGACGATTCTAACTGGTTTCCCAATGGTCCTTACGGAGTAATAGGTACAGGCTCATGGTCGACAGGTCAAGGGCGTGTCAATGCGATTGCGGTAGATCCCAACAATGCAAGTACCTATTATATAGGAGCGCCCGGAGGCGGCGTTTTTAAGTCTACGGATGCAGGTGCGACATGGACTCCGCTTACTGATTTTATTTCACGTGTAGGTGCAAGTGCCATAGCTATAGACCCAAATAACAGTAATATTGTTTATGTAGGAACAGGTGATGATGATGGCGGCGATGCGCCCAGCATAGGTATGTTGAAATCTATAGATGGCGGAGCGACGTTCAGTCCTACTGGATTGACTTTTCCCGGTTCAAGTTCTGAAATCACAGAGATTTACATTAGCCCAACCAATTCAAATGAACTATTTATAGCTACAAACGTAGGTTTTTTCAAGTCAACAAATGCAGGAGCTTCGGTTTCTCTCACTTTTAGTGGTGATGTAAAAGATATAAAGCTTAAGCCAGGCGACGCAAATACGATTTACCTTACCGCGAACGGTGGTTTTTATATTAGTACAAATGCTGGAAACACGTTTACTAGGGTGACATCTGGTCTTCCTAACGGTGTAGGTCGTATGGTTCTCGCGGTTACGCCCGCAAATGCGCAATATGTCTATATACTGGCTATTGATGGTTCTGCTGGGCTTTTAGGTTTGTACCGTTCTACGAATGGTGGAACGACGTTTAGTAAACGAGATAACGGTGTTGACATTTTAGAAAACAGTCAGGGATTTTATGACCTCGCGATGGAAGTTTCTCCGACAGATGCTAACCGTGTTTATACAGGCTGTCTCAACGTATGGGCATCTTCAAACGGTGGTTCTACTTTTACTAAAATAAATAGCTGGAGCAGTCCCAGCCAACCATCATACACCCATGCTGATATTCACCAGATACGCGCCTTTGGAAATACACTCTTTGTAGCTTCTGACGGAGGTATTTATAG
>JANQTO010000407.1 GCA_030731685.1 Nonlabens sp. | reverse complement strand
AAACGCTGGAAATCTACAAAAGCCACAGCTGATGCTTCCTATGCGTTGCTCCTACAAGGTGGCGACTGGTTGAGTGTACAAGAAAATAACAAAATCCTTTGGGGCGGAGAGCCTATTCCAGAAAAGCTCCTAGCAACAACCACAAAAGAAGCTGGAACAGGATATTTTAAAGTTGCTCTAAACAAAGAGGAAATAACGCCGAAAATGGCAACCATATCTGTTACAAACAATAGCAGCGTGACGGGTTACGGTGGTCTTTACTGGCAGTATTTTGAAGATTTAGACACGATTAAGACTGACGATGCACAACCGCTATCGGTTAAAAAGACCTTATTCAAAAAAGTAAATACCCCAACAGGCGAGCAGCTTGTTGCCCTAACAGACGATGAAGTTCTAAAAATAGGCGACCTGGTAACCATACGCATAGAAATACGCAGTAAAGCCGACATGGATTACGTGCATTTAAAGGATATGCGAGCCAGTGGTTTTGAACCTGTGGACGTGATATCAAAGTATCAATATCAGGATGGGTTGGGATATTACCAAAGTACCAAAGATGTGGCATCGCACTTTTTCTTTGACAGACTGAATAAAGGAACCTACGTTTTTGAGTATGAAGTTCGCGCAAACAATGCAGGTAGTTTTTCAAATGGCATCACCCAACTAGAATGTATGTATGCACCAGAATTTGCAAGTCATAGTGGTGGAATGCGAGTGACTATTGAGGAGTAACTATTTAAAATTAAAGGCAATAACGTATAGCAACGTTATGAATCCAAAAAAACAGGCTCTTAAATAAAAGAGCCTGTTTTAATTTATACAGAACAACAAAGATTAAATACTAAAATCTATATCCGAAATTAATACCGAAACGAGGTTCCACATTGCCTAAATCGGCATTTTGTCTATCTAAATTACCACCTAGGTTTCTGGCAACCTCACCAAAGACTGATACCGTAAACTTATCTTGAATAACCCATTTGTTACCAAGACCTACACCTGCTGAAAAACCACCAACATCATAATTTCGTCGATTAGTTTGTGTAAAATTACCTTGGTCATCGTAGATAAAAACATCATAATCACTCGTTACTTCGCCCGTGCGCACTTTTAGTAATGGGTAAAAATACAGCCCTTCAAACTGGCGTCGCTTGCTCACATAAAAATTTGCCGATGCACGAAACGAAAATGCGTTTGTAGATTCTAAATAGCCAGCATCGTAATAGCCATAGGTATCAAAAAAAGTGGCGCTACCTGCAAGACTTATGTTATTGTTCAACATGCGCTCGTAGGTAACATTCAATGAACCTGCAATAACTAAATCGAGAATATTTGAGGAAATTTCATTTTTAACGAGACGTGTTTCAGCGTCATCGTTGGTTTGTGCGACAGCGCTATATCCCATAGCACAGGCACATAAAAGTAGGATGGTTTTTTTCATAGTTGAACCAAACGACAAAAATGATGCCCTATTGTTAATTTTTTAACTTTTATTTTTATAATATTCTATGGCTTCTCGTATACGTTCTATCCTGTTCTCTGGGTCAGGATGTGTAGATTGAAACTCTGGCGTGCGGTTAGGGCCAGCGGCTGCTTTCAGAATATTCATCACGCCTATCATTTCCTCGGGATTGTAACCTGCATCTATCATCATTTTAACGCCTAGCTGGTCGCTTTGCAACTCGTCGTCGCGACCGTATTTCATGGTAAGCATTTGGGCTATTGCCTGTGCGGCTTCGGCACCGCCGTCTGCTCCTACCGCTACGCCTGTGATAACACCTTGTGCAAGACCGTCTTTAGACATGCGAGCCGCGCTGTGCTTTGCTATGACATGGCCTATCTCGTGACCCATCACTCCTGCAAGCTGGTCTTCGTTTTCCAGTTGTGAGTATAGTGCGGCGGTAATAAAACATTGTCCGCCCGGTAGTGCAAAAGCATTTATCGTTCTATCGTCGGCAAGAAGGTGAAATTCCCATTTGTAACCAGACTTCCTGGCGATGCTGCTGGTTACTAACTTGGCACCTATAGCATCAAGCTGCGCCTGCGCCTGTGAATCTGGATGCAGACCACCATGTTGTTGCATCATGCTAGGCGCTGCTTGTAAGCCTAGTGCAATTTCTTCATCAACGGTAAGGTCTACATATTGGGTTTCGCCCGTAAACTCATTGGTACTCGCACTAGAACAGTATTTCAATACCGCAAAAGCTACGATTGCAAGTCCTATGAACAATCTTATTTTTCCTGAACCACCTCTCATGAAACTATATTTAAATGAGTAAACAACTAATTATTCTTTAAAACCGGATTGACACCTTTTATATGCTCCTCAAGATATCTCTTTAAACGAGCATCGCTTATTTTATCCATACCCTTAATGTTTTGGCTTCTTAAAAACGGCAGTAAGTCCACTTGGGTGAGGTAGTCATTGTATCGCTTTCGCGAAAGCGGAACATAACTATAATGCCACGGTTCATATTTAAACCCAGTGCGCTGTTCACTCATAGTGTACACAAGTTCAAAGCCGTAAGTAGTCGCATGATTTTCCATCCAATCTTTAAACTTGCAAAAAGGACCTTTACCGTGATATTTATCAGGGACAAGAACGTCACCGCTAACCTTAACCGCGCCGTCTATTAAATCCATATCAGTGCCCCAATGGTGTCTGGACGTACCGGGAACGGTTGAATATTCTACGATTTTATCAAAAATGGCATCTGGTTTCAATCCTTGCGCTGTATACTTATCGTATTTACGATTCCATATTTCTCGCTGCCTGTTAAAACTGCGGTAGCCAGAAACAAGTCTAATTTGAATGCCATCTTTTAATGCCGCCTTTTGCATTTTTTCTAGTGCTGCCTGAGCATCTTGTTCAAGTGCATTCTTAGGATTTGCATATTGCCCAGTTAGTTTTTTAAGGTTATCACTGTCTTGCTGCGGCAAGGAAACAAAAAGAATTAAAATTATAGTAACAATTTTATTCATAAGGCTTTGTACATTTTGTAGTGCATTCCTACGGGAACAATTTCAAAGATATCACTAACTATTTGATAGCCTTGCTTTTTATAGAAAGGAACTGCGCCTTCTCGAGCGTTAAACCACACATGCGAGCAACCTCTTTCACGCAACAGTTGCTCTCCGTGAAGCAATAAATCGCTACCTACATGCTTGCCCTGCACGCTATCTAAAACGGCCATACCACGCAGCTGGTAGCAGTGTGATGAGTCGGCATTTTTTAATTGCTCTATCTGGTTGTCCTTTTGAATAAGAAAGGTTGCTACCGCAACGAGTTCCTCATCATGATGAGCTCCTAAATGAAAGGTACTAGTTAAATCATCACCAGGAAATGCGCAGTCGTTTATAGTCCTGCCTTTTCTTAAAACAGCAAGTCTGACTGGATAGGTCTCAATTGCGCGCAGTAGCTTGATGGTCATAATCGGCTTTTGAGATTACATAATGTCTGGCTGGTAATTTACCGGCCCATAAAAATTTATGGCTTAGGCGCATACCCGTTTTTTCTACAACACGTTGAGAACCTACATTGTCTTCATGAACATGTGCAATTATTTCTTGCATCGCATGGTCTTCAAAACCGTGTTGGATTACCCGAGCAGCCAGCTCTGTCGCATAACCTTTACCCCAGTATGGTTGCATGAGCCTGTAACCCATGTCAATGAAATCTTCTTTGGGGTGATATTTGAATCCTGCCCAGCCTATAAAAGCATTGTCTTCTTTGCGCACAGCAGCAAGCCTGCCCATGTTGAACTGAACGTACTGACTTTGCGAGTTCGTAACATAATCTATTGCAAACTGCCTGGCTTCTTCATCACTCTTAAAAGGTATGTCACCTGTGTAGCGCATTACCTCCGGATTATTATTCAATAAGTAAAGTGCATGTGCGTCGTCTGCCTCAAATGGACGCATGTATAATCGTTCCGTTTCTAGATAGATGCTCATACTCTTACGTGGCTCCACTCTGGATGATTGTCAAAAACAACCTCGGTAAACGGACATAAGGGATTCACTTTTAAACCATTGTCACGAGCATATTCATAACTTGCTTTTACAAGCTTACCACCTAGTCCATTTCCTTCAAATGCTTCATTAACTTCGGTATGGTCGATGGTCATGGTATCATCTTTAAGTCCATAGGTAAGTGATGCGATGGTTTTTCCCTCATCTTTCATGACAAAAATACCTCGTTGCTCATTACTTGAGTGCTCTATTTTTGGGATATCCATACGATTATTTGTTTAAAGTACCAGTGTTCTGAAATCAAAACCCGCTTGTACTTCTATTGGTTGTTTATCTTTTACAAAAATACGCGCAGTTAAGTCTCCACACAGCAGTTCTTGCGCTCCTTTAACTTTTATATAACTACCTTCTCTCAAACCTACAACTGGAATATCATTATGACAGTGAAATTCAAAAATGCGTTGCTCTCTTGTTTCGCCCATGTGCTGTGAGCCAGCAATGGCATCCATATAATGCGGATTCACATTGTAGCCCAAAGCACCCGTAGTCTTGAAACTAGACGGCATCACCACAGGCATGTCGTTAGTAGTGCGCATATTGAGTCCGCAAATATTGCTTCCCGCACTTGTTCCTAGGTAAAACGTACCGTTATACATAGCCTTGCGCAACGGGTGCATGCAACCCAAGTCATGGAGCATCTTTACCAGTACAAATGTGTTGCCACCGCCGGTAAAAATTGCTGAAGCTTCTTCAATTGCAGTTACTGGGTCGCTATATTCGTGAACGCCCGTTACTTTGATACCAGTATTTTTAAATGCAAGAGCAACCTTTGCCGTATAATCATCATGACTTATACCACCAGGTCTCGCAAACGGAATGAAAAGCAGTTCCTGTAATTGTAACTCCTCAAAACTTGTTAAAAGTTCAGGCATGAGGTATTCTAAAAAACCACCACCGTATATAGTAGAAGTGCTTGCGACAATAATATTACGCATAATTCCGTATCTTTAAGAGAGCAATTTAACAATTAATAACACTTTCCGTACGTTATTAACAGGTTAGAACAGCTACTATTGCATCAATAAACCAGTCCCTCATGAAAAATCTATATATTTTATTTTTACTTATCACCTCATTAAGCATGGGACAACGAGAACGTGTTCAAATTGAAGGTGTGATAATAACCTCGGGTGAGGAAACACTTGGAGGAATCACTGTTTTTAACAATGCGTCACTAGAAGGCACTGTGACAAATGATAAAGGAACATTCTATATAGATGTTAAAGAAGGTGATAGGCTAGATTTCAGAGCGGTGCAGTTTTCTAATTTTAAACTCACAGTAGGCAAAGAAACTGTTTCCTCAAAAAAACTAGTCCTAAACCTACAGGAAGGCATTAACGAACTTGACGAAGTGCGCATATCAAATGGCTCTTTTATGATTCCGGTAAAAAGAACCGTAGAAATTGATGCAGGAATAGATAAAGTGAGTGAACGCAATATACGTGTAGCTGCAAACGACCGTATGGAAAATACTTTTTCAAATCGTGTGCGCCAGCCCGAAGAATATGCTATTAGAAACGAGGCGTTCATGCAATCACAGCCACGCTTCAATATGGTTAATTTAGTAGGTATGCTATCTGGCCTTGTATTAGGATCTGCTTTAACTGCGATAACTGTAGACGACAATACGCAAGCAAATAATGAAAAGGAATTTGAAGTCGTCATGCTCAAAAATAAATATAGTACTGACTACCTCGTGGATTTCCTAAAAATAGAACAAGATGACCTTTACGACTTTATGTACTTTGCAAAGGACCGCGGTTTGGACAACTCGTTTTTTGAGCCTGAAAGAGAATTAGATTTGTTGCAATTCCTATCGGAAAGCGCAGTGCTTTACAAAGAGCGTAAAAAGCAATAATGGCATTTTCTATCTAAGTGCCGTTAACAATCAATAACGTTTGCATTACCGTAATGAGTGCAACTAAGCATTAAATTGCTACTCAAATGGCACTATTTTGAAAAACTTTTATATACTATTTCTAATCTTAAGCACCTTTTGTGCGGCACAAAATGACCGCATACAAATCCAAGGTGTGATTTCAAGTGTCGACGATAAAGACCTTGGCGGCATAACTATTTTCAATATAAATTCTTATGAAGGCACGGTAACTAACGAAGGTGGCACTTTTTTTATAGATGTAAAGGAAGGAGACCAGTTAGACTTTAGAGCAGTGCAATTCTCAAATTTTAAACTTGTTGTAGGTATTGAAACAATCACATCAAAAAAACTCAAAATCAACCTACAAGAAAGCATTAACGAACTCGACGAGGTGCGCTTATCTAATGGCTCTTTTATGATTCCAGTGAGAAGAACTGTCGCCATGGACTCTGTAATTAACCAAGTAAGTGAACGCAACATACGTGTAGCAGCAGTTAATCGTAAGGAAAATATACTATCAGACCGCGTGCGACAGCCCAGTGAATATGGCATTAGAAATGAAGCTTTCAAACAAACGCAGCCGCGCATAGATTTTTTTGACGCTGTAGGACTTGCTAAAGGAGTTATTAATGGAACGCCGTTAGATGGCTCAGACACCGGCGCACGCGCTTTACCTAAGGAAAAAGAGGCATTTGATGTGAACATTGTTAAAAATAAGTACGGCACCGAGTATCTTGTGGACTACTTAAATATTGAAGAAGAACACCTCTATGAATTTCTATATTTTGCTAGGGATAGAGGTCTGGACGAATCCTATTTAACTCCAGAAAAAGAACTAGCTTTACTGCAGTTTTTAAATGAGACCTCAGAGCTCTACAAAAAGCAGAAAAAACAATAACTATTAAATTTTCAATGCTATGAAAAAATTAATCCTTTTAACATTTATAACAATAGCCACAGGCATAGTAGGTTGTAATTCAGACGACGACTTGTCTAGACAAATACAACCTATTACATTAAACCAATTTTGCTATGGACCAGATGCAGCTGATACTTTTAATGTAGAAACAGCATATAATCGCCCTACAACCTTAGTCTCTAATGATGTTTTTTCAACAGCAGTTACTGTAGTTGATGAGAATATCATGCAGGATATGACCGGTGTGCTCCAAGGAGTGGGCAACCTGCTATCGTTTACGTTTATAGGCAATGCAGACATTGCTATACAATCTGGAATTTACCGTATAGACACCGCACAAAACTCTGGTAATGTAACTGTTTCTTATTCGTTGAATTTCGATAGTTCTATGCAACTTAACAGCGGTGTTGCTATTGTAAGCGGCCTTGTGCGAGTAACACCTAATGGTCCAGGTTTCATCATAGAGGTAGACGGATTAGATGCAAATGACGTGCGTTTTCATGGAAATTATGTAGGTCGCCTCACTCCGTTTAATTAAAGAGACAAGAGTAAATCATGATTGTTTTTACTCCTAGCCTACCTAATATCGTTTTGGACATTTTGCACTTTAGAAAAATCTATTTATGAAATTACCCCTTTTGACAGCCATTGCGGTTTTTACAATTACTGTTCTACAATTTCAAGCAATCGCCGCTGAAAATATTTTGCCCGAAAATAGTAAGGTTGCACGTGGTATTTGTGTTGAAGAATCTCGCTTTCGCGAAAGCGAAACAATCAACCTACACAAGTACTACTTATCAGTCTCTAACGTAACCTACAGCAGTAAAGCCCAGGCACTCCAAATGACTACACGCTTTTTTATAGACGACCTAGAAGACGTACTTTCTGAACAATCACAAAAAAAATTAGTGCTAAACAACAACCAAGATATTCTAGACAATAAAGCAGTGCTAGCGAGCTATCTTGAAAAGAAACTTGAGTTAACTGTTGACAACGTTAAGCGCAATATCATTTATCTGGGTGGAGAAATAGAAAACGACCAAGTGGTTCTATACATAGAAATACCCGTTTCTAAGGAGCCTACGAGCGTAACCATGAAATTCATCGCGTTCCAAGAGCTATTTGAAGAGCAAAAGAACATGGTGCATTTTAAACTGCAAGGCAAACGCGTCACTTTGCTTATGACCAAAGAAAAGCAAACCGATTCCTTAAAATTAAGTTAAATAGCACATTTCACTTAGTTAATCCTTATTTTTAACGCTTAATAATCAAAAACAATCCATGAAAGCAATCAAATTTTTGTTTTTCAGTATGTTAATGGTTTCATTCACAACCTTTGCGCAAGACGAAAAGGCAAAAGAGGAACCAAAAGCTGAAGAACACTACAACACAAACAAATTCCGTCAACTGTATCAGGAATTTTCTACTCCTAACCAGTATCGCAGCGCAAGCGGCGCTCCTGGCCCAGCGTATTACCAGCAACGTGCAGACTATAAAATGGACATACGCCTAGATGATGAAAACCATCATATTTATGGCTCTGAAACAATTACCTACACAAACAATTCTCCAGACGTTCTAGATTATTTATGGGTACAATTAGATCAAAACGTGCGCGCTAAGGATTCTAAATCTCCTATGAGTGAAGAAGGAAGCGTGCCATTTGATACAAACCAGGACAACTTTGCAAAGACGTTCATGAAAGAACCGTTTGATGGTGGATTCAACATCACAAAAGTTACTGACTCTAAAGGAAACAAACTGCAATACATGATCAACCAGACCATGATGCGTGTGGAGCTTCCTAAGTCTATGAAAACAGGCGATAAGTTTTCTTTCGACATCACGTGGGATTACAACATTAATAATCACGTAGAAGATGGAGGCCGTAGTGGTTATGAGCAATTTCCTGACGGACACAGAACTTATGTTATCGCGCAATTCTATCCTAGAATGTGTGTTTACAACGACGTAGAAGGATGGCAAAACAGCCAGTTCTGGGGTCGTGACGAGTTTGCTCTTCCCTTTGGAACATTTGAAGTAAACATCACCGTACCTGCTGACCACTGGTTAGACGGAACTGGAACTCTTCAAAACATGAAAGATGTTTACACGTCTGAAGAAATGAAGCGTTATGAGCGTGCCACAAAAAGTTATGATGCACCAGTAGTTATTCGCACACAGCAAGAGGCTGAAAAACTAGCCATGCTTGCAGGAGAGAAAAACAAAACAAAAACATGGAAGCTTAAAGCTGACTATGTAAGAGATTTTGGCTGGACATCTTCACGTCGTTATGTGGCAGATGCTATGGCTGTAAAAGTAGGCGGTAAGGATGTTATGGCAGTTTCTATTTACCCACCAGAAGGAAACCCATTATGGGAGCAGTGGTCTACAAGAGCAGTTGCGCAAACCTTGAAGTCTTATTCGAGAATGACATTTGACTATCCTTATGAAAAGGCCATCTCTGTTCACGCAAAGCAACAAGGAATGGAATACCCTATGATTTGTTGGAACTACGGTCGTCCAGAACCAGACGGCACATATAGCGACCGTGTGAAATTCGGAATGATATCCGTTATTATCCATGAGGTAGGACATAACTATTTCCCTATGATTGTAAACTCTGACGAGCGCCAGTGGACATGGATGGATGAAGGTTTAAACACTTTTGTACAGTACGTTGCAGAGCAAGATTTTGGTGAAACACATCCTGATGCAATCCCTGGGCTAGATGCTTACCCATCGCGTCGCGGACCAGCTGCAAATATCACGTCCTACATGGGTGGTGACCAGCGTTACATTTCTCCTATTATGAGTAAAGGTCTCAACGTTTATCAGTTTGGTTCTAATGCTTATGGAAAACCGGGAACAGCATTGAACATTCTTCGTGAAACCGTTATGGGTCGGGAGTTGTTTGATTATGCTTTCCGCACCTATTCAAACAGATGGATGTTTAAGCACCCAACTCCAGAAGATTTCTTTAGAACAATGGAAGACGCTAGTGCTATGGACTTAGACTGGTTCTGGAGAGGTTGGTTCTACACCACACAATTCAATGATATGGGAATTAAAGCCGTAGACCGTTTCTATGCAACTAGTGAGCGTAATGCAGAAATGAAAAAATACATTGAAGAAAACAAAATCCCTGAAGACCGTTTACCAGCATTAGTATATATGGTAAAAGAAGACAGCGATGAGTTTAAGCCAAGTATGAAAGGTTCTTCACCAGTAGAAGCTGTAAGCACATTGAAAGAATATCTTATGGAAAACTTTACAGATGCTGAGCGTCAAGCGATGAAGTCTCCTAAGTTCTTCTATCAAATCACCGTAGAAAAGCCAGGTGGTCTTGTAATGCCAGTTATCATAGAATATACCTATGCTGATGGCACCACAGAAACTGTTAAGCACCCAGCGGAAATCTGGAGATTGAGCGATAAGGAAATTAAACTGAGTAAAGCAACAGACAAGGAAGTTGTGGGTATCGTTATAGACCCTAAACTAGAAACTGCAGACATAGATGTTTCTAACAATTCCTGGCCTAAAGCTCCAAAAGTGGACAAATTTGAAGAAATGAAAAAATAGGTTTTTCAACTTCTCCAAAATTAGAAAGCCAGATTCACAATGAATCTGGCTTTTTTGTGTTTAGGTATTAAGATTATATTCGCATCATGAAGTTTAGATTCCTTTTTGTATTGATGGCACTGCTTATGGCCTGTGATGACCCATCACTTGACAACCGCGCAGTGGACGATGATATTATTGAACCCGTGGGCGATTTAACCCAGCTTACTACCATACAAATTGCACAAGATGTCCCCACAAACATTGTAGGAACAATAACCCTAAGTTATAACGCTAAAGATTTGGTTGAAACCATAATGGACAGCCGCACTGGCGAGCCTAGCTATGAGCTTGTTTATAATGCAAACAACAGCCTGCAACAGGCAACCAAAACAGAGAACGGCATTATAACTACGTATGACGTCACGTATGGAAATGATATCATTACTGTAGATATAAATACCCCAGGAGCAAACACCCAAGTTAAAACCCTATTCACCGATTTGCAAAACCGCATCAATAGGGTAGTTCTAAGTGAGCTGGATGCTAT
Source organism: Nonlabens sp. (assembly GCA_030731685.1). GTDB lineage: Bacteria > Bacteroidota > Bacteroidia > Flavobacteriales > Flavobacteriaceae > Nonlabens. The sequence goes on along the minus strand of JANQTO010000407.1, from coordinate 686 downwards.
GGGCAATTCTACAAATATTGAGGACACACGTTATAGTTTTGACCCTAATTTTAACGTGACAGCTGTCAACTATATAAACATGGTTACAGGCACTACAGCGCGTTCTTCCCGTTTTACCTACGGTTTGAACCAGAACGCATTCAGTGATATGAACGACCTTGTTAGGCTTCTAGCATTTGAAGATTTTATTCCGTATACCAGAGTGATGCCCAGCACGCAACAAGATTTTGTGAGCGGTATCTTGCAAAGCAATGCTACCATTAATTACTCCTTGCGAGATGATAATTTTCCCAATAGCAGAGAAATTATTACAACCGCCAGCGGGTCGTCCACTACCCGATTTGAATTCTTTAATTACCTACCATAATTTAAGGTTAACTTCTTAGGGCAACGCATCGCGCATTGTATATTTGCACTATGATTTACGTACCACTTTTCATAGGAACAACCGAAGTATTTTTTATACTGCTCGTGGTTGTTCTTGTTTTTGGGTCTGACAAGATACCAGAAATTGCACGTGGACTTGCTAAAGTCATGAAAACAGTGCGCAATGCTACTGATGATATCAAAAATGAAATCACAAAAAGCGCAGACGAGCACGGCTTTACAAAAGACATTAACGAAATCACCAAACAAATAGAGCGTACCAAAGACGAAATTGAGGACGCAGGTTCCATAAAACGCAA
>JANQTO010000406.1 GCA_030731685.1 Nonlabens sp. | reverse complement strand
ATCATGCTCTGTGCAGGCCTAAAGGGTGGCGATATTCTAGAACCTGTAATCTACTCAGAATTTTTGCCGCCTTTAGGGTTGGGAAAAAAATTCAGTTAGCTTAAAAGAGCTTTTTAGTTTAGCAACATCGGCTTCGACAAGCTCAGCCTGACATTGCGCGCACTACTATTTTTTAGTTTTAATTAATTCAACTCAACAACCATACTCGTCTTCCCAGCAATTTTCAACCCATCATTCAACTTCATTTGCCTGTCTGTAAGGACATCTGTCCCTATATTACTTTCTTGGATTCCTTCCTCAAAACGTTTTAGGTTTAGCGTCACTTCATTTGGATTGTTGTTAATAACCACCATGACGCGCTCCTTATCATTATAACGAAAATACACATAACAATTATTCTCAGGCACGTATTGTAGCAACTTGCCTGTGTGAAGCACTTCTTTATCCTTTCGGTAATTCAATAGTCTTTTTGTAAAATCCTGATAGGCTTTTTGGTCTGCCGTTGGGTTTGTAAACGCATTTACCGTATCACCATTCCAACCGCCCGGAAAATCACGGCGTATGTCGCCATCACCCAATTTTTCTTTATTACCTCCCATTCCAATCTCGTCGCCATAATACAATTGCGGTGTACCGCGAGTCGTAAGAATTAATGTCATTGCCATTTTATAGGCATTTAAATCATTATTATAAAGACCTTCACCGTTGATTCTATTCGTATCATGGTTTCCAGCAAACACCAATAAATTGTCTACATCAGGATACAAGAAATCATTGATGAAATTCTCATAAACGCGCACCATACCTTTGTCCCAACCTTGCTCATTTTCTTTAAATGCAACCAAGATAGCATCGTGCAGGGTAAAGTCCATGACGCTGGGTAAATACGAGTTATAACTTTGTATCGCACCTAGTTTTGAGTCGCGCTGCCAGTAAGCAATGTGTGCCTGGTCGTGCATCCAGGTTTCGCCAACGATATTAAAATGCGGATACTCATCCATGATGGCTTTAGTCCACGCAGCGATTCCAGTTTTATCATTGTAACAATAGGTATCTACACGCAAACCGTCCAGTCCTGCGTACTCAATCCACCAAATGGCATTTTGTATAAGATATGTGAGCACTAACGGGTCGCTTTGATTCAAATCGGGCATCGTGCTTACAAACCAACCTTTCTCAGAATAAACCATATCGCGCTTACTTGCGTTAGGGTCCATTTGTGTGTATTGTCTGTAACTTGAATTTGCATAACCAGCCACTGGAAAGTCCTTTCCTTCATTATCATCAAACTGGTGTAACCAAGTCTTACTAGGTAAATCTTGCATCATCCAGTGTGTGGCACCCCAGTGGTTTGTTACATAATCCATGATGAGTTTCATATCGCGTTTGTGCAGCTCGTCAGCTAATCTTTTATAGTCTTCGTTTGTACCGTAACGAGCGTCTGTTTTGTACAAATCGCTTTGCGCATAGCCGTGATAGGAATATGCTTTGTCATTATCTTCTAATAGCGGTGTACTCCATAATGCGGTCACACCTAAATCTTCTAAATAATCTAAATGGTCTATGACACCTTGTATATCACCACCATGCCTGCCGCCCGCATTTGCGCGGTTAGCTTTATCTGGCATGCCGTCTATACTATCATTACTCGGGTCACCATTTGCAAAACGGTCTGGCATAATTAGATAAATGGCATCGCTGGAATCAAAGCCTTTTCGTAGTTTAGAGTCTGCTTCGCGCTCTTTTAATTCAAATGTATTGCTTAGGACTGTTTTTGAACCTTTCTTAATATCAATTGTATATTTTCCAGCAGCTTTTCCGGTAGTTTCTAAAGTTATAAATACATAGTTGGGGTTCTCCGTTTTGCGTATTTTAACGATTTCTAAATTGCTTGATATGATTCCTGCATTGGCTATTCCTTTGCCATACAGCATCACTTCAACCTGTGCGTGCTCCATGCCTTCCCACCAAAATGGCGGCTCCATACGTTCTATGGTTTGTGCTGTTACCGCTTTCGCGAAAGCGAACACAAATACAATCAATGCAAACTTTAAAAACTCTTTCATATAAATTATTTCAATTCCACAACACTCACCCCAAAACCGCCACCAGGCGCCGTATAGATATCTAACTTCGATTTACTGGTCACTGTTTTTGTCGTGATTTTGTAGGCTTGTGGGTTCGTTTTATAGTGTGCATCTTTAGCATCGGCATAGATCGTTGCTTTGTACGTTTTGCCTTTTTCTAGGAAGTCTAACGAAATTTTTGAGGTTCTTGCCGTCGTGCCGTTTGAGTTTCCTATAAACCAATTACTAGAATTTCTATCCTTACGTGCTGTAGTAATAAACTCGCCAGGTTCTGCTTCTAGATAAACGGTTTTTTCCCAGTCAACAGGCACGTCTTTAATAAACTGAAATGCATCTAAAAAACGGTTGTAATTCTCGGGTAAGTCGGCAGCCATTTGTAACGGACTGTACATTACTACATACAATCCCAGCTGATTTGCAATCGTAAAGTTACCGTGGGAATCGTT
>JANQTO010000405.1:1807-2575 GCA_030731685.1 Nonlabens sp. | reverse complement strand
GTGCTATGATTTCGCTCGTATTCTTTTGAGCAAGCTCCAGCTTTTTCAATTTTTGTTCTTGGGCTATGCGGTTTTCTTCCAGTCTATTTCTTTTGGCGATGATTCGGTCTCTGTTTACCTGTGCCTTTTCAAGTTGCACGCGTTCTATAGTGAGCCGTTGTCTTTTAGCTCCTCGCGACACTTCCAGCAAGCTATCCTTTTTGAATTGCGCGGCGATACGTGCCGCAACTAGTGCCTCTTCTTGCTTTATTCCAGCTTGCGCGACACGTTCTTTTTCTTCTCGTAACTCGTTTAGGCGTTGTTGTTCTTCTTTTGCTTTTGCTGCTAGAATGATTGTTTGCTCAATGATAGCTTTTTTTTCTGCTTCTAGGGCATCAAGTCTTGCTTGCTCCAGTTCTTGTTTTCGTAAATCGGTTTTACGTTGTAGTTCTAAGCGTTGTTCCTCGCGAGCAATCATGGACTGCTGTGCAATACTGTCGGTACGTTTTCTGGATGCCGCAATCTTCTCGGCCATTTCAAGTTTACGCTGTTCCAGCGCTATTCTATTTTCCTCACGTTGTTGTTCTATACGCAATGCCGCAGCCTCCTGCGTTGTGGCGATACGCTCGCGCACGGCTTCTATACGGTCGTCTTTTGCCTCGCGCAGCGCAGTTGCACTATCTATATTTGATGTGTTATCCATTTCTGGTTCGCAGGTTCTAGCGCGTTCTATTTCTTTTGTAGTACCGTCCACGATAATGCACATCGTGTTTATGCCATCTGTATGAT
>JANQTO010000405.1:0-1797 GCA_030731685.1 Nonlabens sp. | reverse complement strand
ATACGTTCCTCTTTTGCTTCGCGTAGTGTGGTTGCACTATCACCTTCATTAACTGCACTGCTGTCCTTTACTTGCAACTGTTCGCAGGTTCTAGCACGCTCTATTTCTTTAGTTGTATTGTTCACGATTATGCACATGGCAGTAATACCGTCTGTATTATCCTGTTGCATATTTGTAACGACGCCGCTTGCGCTTATAAATTGCATACCCAGCGAGGTTATGACATCGGCATTGCGCTTATATGCTGTAAGTTTAGCATCGATATTATGCAACGCCTTAAGGTCGCTCATAATACGGAACAGTTCCTCGCGTTCTGTTGATTTATCGATTGTAAAAGTTGTGGATATGCCTGTTATAACGGCGGTGGTGTTGCAGTAAAATGGTCGGGTTTCCGCTTTCGCGAAAGCGTAATTCCCCAGCACAATGATAACAAATAACCACTTCAATTTCCCTACTAATGAAGTCATGGTTTGCTCTTTTCTAGCCCTAAATATACTGTAAAAAAATAAACTAATTTAAAGCAGTTCAAGCGCACAAAAAGGTGTTGAAAAATGGTTTAAAGCGTGTACCTTTGCCCTACATATGTTGTAGTTATGATTAAAATTACCTTGCCAGACGGCAGTATTAAAGAGTTTGAGAGCGGCTCCACTCCTATGGATGTTGCAATGAGCATTTCACATGGCCTTGCCCGTAACGTAATAAGCGCAAGCTTTAACGGTACTAAAGTAGAGACTAAAACGCCACTTACCGAAGACGGTAGTTTGGTGCTTTACACCTTTACAAATCCTGAAGGAAAAGAAGCGTTCTGGCACTCCACATCGCACATTATGGCGCAAGCCATAACAGACCTTTTTCCGGGTGCACACCTTACCATAGGACCAGCCATAGAAAACGGATTCTATTATGATATCGATTTCAACGAGCAATCGTTTACCGAGGCCGATATTCCTAAGGTAGAAGCTCGCATGCTAGAAATAGCTCGTGGTAAGCACACATTTAATATGCGTAGTTCTACAAAACAAGAAGCTCTTGATTTTTATAAAGACCAAGGGAATGTGTTTAAGGTGGAACTCATTGAAAACCTTGAAGATGGCACCATCACTTTTTGTGACCATGACACCTTTACAGACTTGTGTCGCGGCGGACATATTCCATCTACCGAAATCATCAAAGCGGTAAAAATTATGAGCATTGCTGGTGCATACTGGCGTGGTGATGAGAAAAACAAACAACTTACTCGCGTTTACGGAATTTCCTTCCCTAAACAAAAAGACCTGACTGAATATCTAGAATTACTGGAAGAGGCAAAACGTCGCGATCACCGTAAACTAGGAAAAGAATTACAATTATTTACCTTTTCACAACGCGTAGGACAAGGCTTGCCGTTATGGTTACCTAAAGGTGCTGCATTGCGTGAACGACTGGAAAATTTCCTAAAAGCTGCACAAAAGAAAGCTGGTTATGAAATGGTCGTAACACCACATATAGGTTCTAAAGAACTTTATGTGACAAGTGGTCACTATGAAAAGTATGGAGCTGACTCGTTCCAACCTATTAAAACACCTGCACTGGACGAAGAGTTCTTACTCAAGCCCATGAATTGCCCGCACCACTGCGAGATTTATAAAAGTGCGCAATGGTCATACAGAGATTTACCAAAACGATTTGCAGAGTTTGGTACCGTATACCGTTACGAGCAAAGTGGCGAGTTGCATGGTTTAACGCGAGTTCGCGGTTTTACGCAGGACGATGCACACATATTTTGTACACCAGACCAGCTCGATAAAGAGTTCATGG
>JANQTO010000404.1:1068-2583 GCA_030731685.1 Nonlabens sp. | reverse complement strand
TCATTGTATCTACCTTCATAGGAAAGTACATATTCCAGTGATTGTGATTGGATTCCCGAACTTTGCCCTAAACGACCTGGACGTGCAATAACACTCTGCTCTGCCATCGCATCAAGTACTTCTTGTGCGCTCACATTGTAGGCACGCATGCGGTCAGGTTTTAACCATACACGCATGGCATATTTACGGCTACCTAAAATTTGGGCGCTTGCAATCCCGTTAATACGTTGTATCTCTGGAATAATTTTAGTGTAGGCATAATTGTAAAGAAACTTCTCATCACTGCGTTTCTCATCTCCATAAAGGTTCACGTACATCAACATACTTGGCTGAACGGGTGTGATGATAACGCCTTCACGCTGCACTAATGGCGGTAATAAAGTCATTACCTGGTCAACCCGAGTTTTTACACGAACTACGGCCTCATTCGGATCTGTACCGGGTTCAAAAATTACACGTATCGTTCCTTCACCAGCACTGGTAGCGTCAGACGCGACGTAGCGCATGCCCTGAACACCGTTAATTGCAGACTCTAACGGAATCAACGTAGATTCTACGAGAACCTGAGCGCTAGAACCTGGATAAGCGATAAAAATATTTACCGTCGTAGGTGCGATTTCAGGAAACTGTGAAGTAGGCAACTGGTTCATAGCCAGCAGTCCTGTGAATACTATAACTACCGATATGACGATAGCTAGCACCGGTCTTTTAATAAACTTTGCAAACATAACTGTAGTATTTAAAGATGGATGTACGGCCTTACTCGGCGTACATATTTAGATTTGCCATAGCTTTTCTAGGAGCAATCTCCTTGTAAGCTATTTTCTCACCATCCTTAACAAGGCGTATACCTTCCAGCAACACTTTATCAGTCACTTTAAGTCCCTTTTCTACTACAAATAAATCAGGTAGTTCAGCGCCTATCTTAATCTCACGCTGGCGCACAATATTGTTTTTATCAATTACAAAAACGAATAGTTTTTCCAAAACTTCAAAGGTTGCACGCTGCGGTATAATCATCGCTTTTTTAAGTGGTATGCGCATCAAAATACTACCTGTCTCGCCATGTCGCAATATCTTTTCAGGATTGTCAAAGGTTGCTCTAAAGGCAATGTTACCTGTTTGATTATTAAATTCGCCTTCTATGGTTTCTACAATCCCTTTTTGATTGAACTCCATACTGTTTGCAAGTAACAAGCTTACTTCTTTTGTAGAACCTTCTTTGTTGTTCATCATATAGTTCAGGTACTCTGCCTCAGGCACGTTGAAATAAACCCACATTTTACTGTTGTCAGAAAGTGTGGTAAGCAGCTCACCTTCATCGAGCAAACTTCCCTCACGCACGTGCAGGTAATCCATGATACCATCAAAGGGTGCGCGTATGTCTGTAAAACCTAAATGGGTTCTTGCTAAACTAACCTCTGCTTTTGCCTTGTCATACTTTGCTTTGGCCATGGCGAGTTCGTTTTTAGAAACGACATTGTTGTCTGAGAGTAATTTTGTGTTTTGGTATTC
>JANQTO010000404.1:0-1058 GCA_030731685.1 Nonlabens sp. | reverse complement strand
ATTCGATATTTGCTACCTCAGCCTCAGCCTGTGCTTTTTGAAGGTCGGCTTTGAAGATATTGGGCATAATGGTGAACATGGCTTGCCCCTTGCGAACAAATTGCCCTTCGTCTACGGAAATACCGTTAAGATAACCGCGCTCAATAGCACGCAGTTCAATATGTTTAATAGCATGAATCTGTGAAACGTAATCTTTAGTGATTATGGTGTCCAGAATTATAGGACTTGTTACGAGGTGCTTAATCGCCTCGTGCTTTTTTTCTTCGTGACGGTTACAGCTTACTAATGCTAAGCAAACAGCCACAGTGATTATGAATGATTTCATTATAAAATTTCTTGTTTTTTGATGTAAGATGATGTAATGCCAAGACCTTCTAGAGCAATTCTAGAGACTTTGGAATTTAAAGCGACAAAAGAGAACAACCTGTACAACAGGCGTTCAAGTCGCTACATCAAATCCTAAAAACTTGAAAATATATGTATAATGGAATGAAGACACCGGCTAGATTTGCCTTAGGTGTTTGTTTGTGAGAAAGCTTTTGGGTGGCAGTCTCGTGCTTGTATAAATAGTATTTAGGCAGTAACGCAGACGATGTATTTACAGAAGCAACATCGCTCTTCTCATCTTTTTCTACAATTTCCTCCCAGTACTCTGTTAATGAACTTTTTGCAGTTTCTAATGCTGCTATTTGAGCTCCTACTACATTATTTTGTTCAACAAAACTAGATACTAGCTCATTTTCAAACTCACCTGAAACCAAAGAAGCAGCCTTACCGCTGCTAGGTAAAAGGAATGCTGCAAGTACAACAGCAATTGATAAATAATATGATAGCTTCTTTTTCAATACGGTACAAAATTACTCAAGTATCAACCTGCACAATTAAAAAGGAGCACTTATTTTAGAAAATACTACGAAAAGCTTTGCGTTCCAATAAAACAGGCACTTTGAGTTTACCTGCAGGTCGTTTGAACGCATAATCGCACACCTAAAAAGCTTCAAAATGATGCATCACACCGGTATAATCTTCTCAATAAACCCAGTAGACACGTTAAGTAT
>JANQTO010000403.1:11565-11830 GCA_030731685.1 Nonlabens sp. | reverse complement strand
TTTCTGCACTATTTAAATTGAAAAAGATGCTTGAAATCGTTCCTAAAAGTGAACCAGCTTCATCTAGTTTTTCTATTGTGTTTTCAAAAGAAGGTTCTTCACTATTACTGGTTATAGCTTCTATTTCTAGACGCGCCACTTCGATAGCCTCTGTAAAAGCAGGTTCATAGTGCTCTTCTTTGATTAGGCTAAAAGGTGCCGTATTTTCAAAGGTTTCAAAAGGCGTTAATAACGGGTTGCTCTTACTCATAGGTGTAAATTTATA
>JANQTO010000403.1:6089-11555 GCA_030731685.1 Nonlabens sp. | reverse complement strand
AATTTATACTAGGAAGTTCACAAAACTTTCAATTTTGTGTTAAACTTTTTAATGAAATGGTTAAACAAAGTTATTTGAGATGATTGAATCTTGGACAGTTGACACTGCTTTAAATTTATAAAGCAATATAGCCATAGCCAAAAAGCAGCACGGTAAGCGTAGTGTGCGCTATGCCTAAGTAATTATAATTCTTATAGGTCATTTGCTTGTTTACGATAATGCTGGCGATAAAATGAACTGCTCCGGCAGCGAGAAACTGCCAGCGCAGTGGTTCTGTGGCAAAGGCATATACAAACCAAATCAGCGTAAGACTAATTAGGGCAATGGAAACAATAATAATAGATTTAGCCATTTTTCCGCATCTGTGCTGCAGCAGTAGTAACTTTTTCTTTGAGCGTTTCTTTGTAAGCTATGATGCGCTCGCGCACATCTTCTTGGGTCGCCCCTAGAATTTGGGCTTCAAGAATTCCAGCGTTTTTTGCGCCGTTAAGCGCCACTGTGGCAACAGGCACGCCACTGGGCATTTGTAGAATAGAAAGCACACTGTCCCAACCGTCTATGGAATTACTAGATTTTACAGGCACACCTATCACGGGTAAAGGCGATAAACTCGCTACCATACCTGGTAAATGCGCAGCACCACCAGCACCAGCGATAATAACAGCGATGCCATTTTTATGGGCATTCTTACCAAATTCAAACATTTTCTCTGGAGTACGATGTGCACTTACGACATCCACAATCGTTTCAACTTGTAATTCTTCAAGGACATCGATGGCTTCTTGCATCACGGGCAGGTCGCTCGTGGAACCCATTATTATTGCTACTTTTTTATTCATGGGTTAAAATTAAGGATTTTAACCGTTTTATAGTAGTATTTAGAACCGTAATTCTGCTGTTACTGGTTTGACGTATCGTGTAGACATTTTAAGAACTGCTTAGTAAAAAGCGTATTAATAGTAGTCTACCCTTCTAAACTCTCCGTAAGCTCCAACCATTCCATTTCACGCTCTTCTAGTTCGCTTTTTACAGCGTCTAATTTTTTACCGTTCTCAACAAGAGTATCTGCATCCATTCCTTCTTTGAGGAAGCTTGCTTGTAATTTTTCCTTTTCTTCGTTAAGCTGCTTAATTTTATTTTCTAAACGAGACAATTCCTTTTGCTGCTCACGAGTCGGGCCTGCGTTTTCTTTTGCAGGTGCAGCTTGTATTTTTTCAGGAACAGATTCCAATTTTGCAACTGTATCAGATTCGTCCAAATCTAACGCAATGTCCGTACTGCCTACATATGCTCTAAAATCACTGTAGTTACCTGGGAAGTTTGTAACTGTTCCACTTTGATTGAAAACAAAAAGGCTATCCACAATCTTATCCATAAAGTAACGGTCGTGACTTACTACAATCAGACAACCTGGAAAGTCCATTAAGAAATTTTCCAGCACGTTTAATGTAGGGATGTCAAGGTCGTTAGTAGGCTCATCCAGAATCAAAAAGTTAGGATTCTGAATTAAAATCGTACATAAGTACAAACGCTTGCGCTCGCCACCACTCAGTTTTTCTACAAAATCGTGTTTTTTATTATTGTCAAAAAGGAAGCGTTCCAGTAACTGGCTAGCACTTATCATGCGGCCTTTGGCTAGCGGTATATACTCGCCATATTCTTTAATTACGTCTATCACTTTCTGACCTGGTTTTGCTACCAGACCATCTTGCTTGTAGTATCCTATTTTTATGGTCTCACCTATAGTTATTTTACCAGTATCTGGCTGTAAATTACCGGTAAGCAGGTTTAGGAACGTAGATTTTCCCGTTCCGTTTTTACCTATGACACCTATGCGTTCACCACGTAAGAAGTTATAAGAGAAATTGCTAAATAGGGTGTTCCCATTAAAGCCTTTACTTATTTTATGCAGCTCTACAACCTTAGAACCCATGCGTTCCATGTTGATTTCAAGTTCTACTTTATGGTCTTTACGACGATTGCTGGCTACTTCTTTGATTTTATAGAAATCATCTATACGAGATTTTGATTTTGTGGTACGTGCTTTAGGCTGGCGACGCATCCAGTTGAGTTCTTTTTTAAAAAGTTGCTGTGCTTTTTCCTGCGTAGTTTGCTCTATATCCAGGCGTTCTTCCTTTTTCTCGATATAATAGGAGTAGTTTCCTTTATAGGTATAAAGCTGACCGTTATCTAGTTCAATTATCTCATTACACACGCGGTCTAAAAAGTAACGGTCGTGTGTTACCATAAGAATCGTGTAGTTTGCCGCTTTAAAATAAGCCTCAAGCCACTCTATCATTTCTAAATCAAGGTGGTTAGTAGGCTCATCCATAATAAGAACCTGTGGATTTGATAAAAGTGCAATCGCCATAGCGATACGTTTTTTCTGACCGCCGCTCAGGTTACCTACCTTTTGAGATAAGTCATCGAGTTTCAGTTTAGAAAGGATTTGCTTGTATGTGGTTTCAAAGTCCCATGCGTTTGCCGCATCCATTTCTTCAAAAGCTACCTGCATCGCATCTACATCGTCTGGATTTGCGATGGCGCGCTCATAGCGTTGAATAATTTTCATGGTCGGTATGTCGCTGGCTAGAATTACGTCCTCGATAGTCATGGCAGGATTCAGGTCTGGCTCTTGCGATAAAAACGCCATACGCAGGTCGTTACGCCTGTTAACAGCTCCTGTGTCCGGTTGCTCCGTACCCGTAATGATGTTGAGTAATGAGGTCTTGCCGTAACCGTTTTTTGCAACAAAACCTATGCGTTGGCCTTCATTAATTCCTAGGGAAATATTTTTAAATAGCGCGACATCAGCAAATGAGCGAGAAACGTTTTCAACTGAAATGTAATTCATAATTCTTCTTAAAACCGCAATAACAATAAGCGATATAGCGGCGGCAAAATTAATCATTGTAAAGCCAAAAGCTGCTACATCCTCTGGTCATAATCACAATCTTTGTTGAAATACCGTCTGAAAACGTAAATGTGAGCTCCTGTGAAAGGTAACGTGGTTTCTATAACATGTAGTTTTTGAAAGAGTTCGCTTTCGCGAAAGCGTAATATCCACAAAAAACGCAGGAATTACGAGCCTTGTGGTTTGATTCTATCTTTTTGATAATCAATAATTTAATAAGTTAGCATAATTGATTGAAATGGCGTACTTTTGCAAAATAATTAAATGCAGTTATTTGAAAAATTTTGAAGCCTTAGGGCTATCACAGCCGTTATTAGACGGACTTGCTGAAATGGGTTTTACGGAACCGACCGATATCCAAGAGCAAGCTATTCCTATCTTACTGAATGAAGATAGTGATTTTATAGGTCTGGCGCAGACCGGTACAGGGAAAACAGCAGCTTTCGGGCTGCCATTGATTGACCTCATAGACATCAATCTACGAGAGACACAAGCACTTATTCTCGCACCTACACGAGAACTTGCCCAACAAATATGTGGGCAGCTTGAGCTACTTTCACAAAAAGTAGGACGACTTAATGTCGTTCCCGTTTTTGGAGGTGCAAACATCATGAACCAGATTAAAGACATACGCCGTGGCGCACAAATTATTGTTGCTACTCCAGGACGTCTTATGGACCTTATGAAACGCCGTGAAGTGAGCCTAGACGCCTTAAAGTACCTAGTACTTGATGAGGCTGACGAGATGCTTAACATGGGTTTCAAGGAAGATATAGATTACATACTTTCTAAAAGTGACGGTGGTCGTAAAATATGGTTGTTTAGTGCAACTATGGCTCGTGAGATTAAGGTGATTGTAGATACCTACATGAAGCAACCGGGCGAGGTACGCATCAACCGCGAAAATATCGTTAATACAAACATAGAGCACAAATCCATCCAGCTAAAGGCATCTGATAAAATCGAAGCTCTTAGAAGATTCTTAGATTATGACGCAGATATGTTCGGTGTGGTATTTTGCCGTACAAAACGTGAAACACAGCAAGTTGCAGACGAGCTGAACAATAACGGTTATGCTACAGAGCCGTTGCATGGTGACATGTCACAGGCGCAGCGCGATGCAGCTATGAAGCGTTTTAGAAATAAGAACCTTAAATTACTTATTGCTACTGATGTTGCAGCAAGAGGAATAGATGTTGACGATATTACACACGTTATACACTTATCCTTACCAGACGACCCAGAGTTTTATGCGCACCGTTCTGGTCGTACAGCACGTGCTGGTAAAAAAGGGGTTTCTATTGCCTTAATTACCAGAGGTGATAATCGTAAATTAAAGCATATTGCTTCTAAACTAGGTATAGAATTTGCTCCTGCAGAAATTCCTGCACTGGAAGCAATTACTAAAAAGCGTATCGCTCGCTGGTCAGATAATCTAAAGGCGCAGCCTATCAACGATAAGATAGGTGAGGACTTACTTACTACAGTTTATACGCAGTTTGAAGACCTTTCTAAAGAAGAATTGCTTGCAAAATTGCTTACTAAAGAATACAACAGCATTTATAAGCGTAATTCTATTACTGACTTAAATGACCGTTCTAAACCACGTGATGACGACCGTGGACCACGCCGTGAGCGCGGACCGCGCAATTCTAGTGGTGGCGAGGCTGGTATGAAGACATACTTTGTGAATTTAGGCCGTAAGGATAACATGAACAAAGGCTCTATTTTAGGTTTCGTATGTGATACTACAGGTATTACGGGAGCTGATATAGGTCGCATCGTACTTGATGGAGCGCATTCATTTATAGATGTAAATGAAAGTGTTGCAACACAAATGGACAAAATTAACGGTGTAGAGCGCGACGGTCGTGAGATACGTGCAAACGTGCATACAGGTCGTGTTATAGAACCTAGAGATGGTGGCCGTGATGGCGGTGGTTTTAAAGGTCGCAGCGGTGGCGGTTCCAGAGATAGCGGTGCACGCAAGGGTGGTTTTAAAGGCCGTCGTAGTGATGACAGCAGGTCTGATAGAAGTAGTTCATCATCTTCTAGCGGTGGTGGTTTTAGAGACCGCGCTACTAAGGAAAAAGATTCTGGACCTCGTGACGGTAAGTCTAAAACAGACAAGCCAGCAGGAGGCAAAGGACGTTCTAAGTTCTTTGGTTCTAAATGGGATTAAGCACTCATACTTTATAAATGGAAAATCCCAGCCGTGAGGCTGGGATTTTTTTGTTTACGCTATATTAAAGGTAAAACTTCTAATTTACTATCAGCTTTATATTACGTTCACCATGAGCGTTGCTAAGTTGTAAAATATAGGTTCCGGCAGCGCTTTGTATGGTTATGGCACCACCAGTTAGCAGGGATTGTTGCTTCATGATGCTGCGACCTAAAAGGTCTGTAACGCTGTACTGAGTAGGTTCTGTGATACCATTAATGTAGAATACCCCATTTTGGGACGGGTTGGGATATACCTTTACCGCTGCAAGTTCCTCACTTTGATTAGATAAGGTAAATGGTTGTCCTACCTGGTTGCCCCATATAAATTC
>JANQTO010000403.1:0-5989 GCA_030731685.1 Nonlabens sp. | reverse complement strand
ATGGTATTGAAAACAACAACTACGCTTGTTTGACCAGTCATAAAAGTTACTTGGCTAGGTCCAGTATAATCTGCAGTGGTGAATCCTGCGTTATCAAGCGTAAAGTTGAGCGTGAAATCGCTCGTATAAGGTCTGGACAGCGTGAAATCAACTGTAAGCGCGTCCCCTTCGTTAATCATATTGGAACTTACCGTATAGGAAACTCCTATATAACTTGTTGTTGTAGCATCGTTTAGGGAATGTGGGGTTGGAGCTTTGGCTTCGTAGGTTCCGTCTGCTTTGCGTTGTATGGAATTACTTGTGGTAGGTCCATTTTCACCTTCGTTATATTGCACCTGTTCACCTAGTAGGGTAAGCATATTAATATCGTCTGGGTCGTTAGTGTCGTAAACGAGTGCGCTTACAAGATTTGTGGTCGTCGCTGGAGTTCGGTCTGGGAAATCAGTATCGTTACCTAGATATAACGCAACAGCATCTGGACCATTTTGTATATTACTTTCAGCAAGTAAGCGGTCTGGGACAGGAGAAACTAGGGAGCTTCCCAATACAATAAGCCCATTAACATCAGTTTGTAGGCCGTCTAAATCTACTGCATAGTAACTGCGTCCTTGTCCTGTAGTAGTACTGTTAGGATTTGCATTAAAAAATACGAGGACGTAGCCATTCAGAGAGAAAAATGGCGTCGTGGAAAGCAGTTCAACAAATTCCTGATCGTCTGTTCCAGGGGTGTCTGTGTCTAATTCGTTTATTACTACTTGGGAGTTCGCTTTCGCGAAAGCGAACAACAAAACAACAATCGTTAAAATTCTAAGATTCATTTTTTTAGGGGATATAGTGCAAAAATACTTTTTTAGGGTGGCAACACCCATTATTCCATGTTAATAAATGATGAAGTTGGTGACAAGCGAGGTTCTACTGGTAATCGTGCCTAAACGCCTATAACTTTACTTGATAACTATTTTTAGTACCATTAATTTAACAGCCCGTTTTGCTAATGTTCCTTTGAAATAGCTAGGTTTGTGCATGAGTTCAATCAATGCCCATTTTTATAAAAACTTACATGCTCAAGTAGGTGACTTACAGCAAGTACTGGCAACACCATCGTGCTTTGAGGATGTTCCAGGCGATTGGCACATTATAGTAACCGATGTTGAAAACTCTACAGCATTATTTGAAAAAGGCGACCAGCAGCTTGTTCACCTCGCTGCCACGGGTAGCATTATTGCTTGTCTAAATATTGCTCGCGAGCAGGAACTTTTAATTCCGTTCTTTTTCGGTGGTGATGGTGCTACGTTGCTAGTTCCAGATGCTATAAAAAATTCCTGTATGCACGCGCTTGAGCTACACCAAGAGCGTTGCGCACTCAACTTTAATTTCCATTTGCGTGTTGGTAGTCGTGAGGTTTCTAGTATCCGTAAAATGGGCGCTATTATTAGCATTGCAAAGTTTAAACGAAATGAGCTTCACGTTATGCCGCTAGTCGTGGGCAATGGATTAAAAATTGCAGAACAGCAAATTAAAGATAATGAACGAACGGTTCATGAAGCGCTTAAAGGGATGCCTTTCAATCTTAATTTGTCAGGCATGGAATGCAAATGGGAGAAGATAAAACCACCACAAAAAACGCAAGAAGTACTTTCATTAATTATTAATGCAGTTCAGGAGCGTGAACAACATGCGGTCTTTAGTGAAGTTATTGCTCTCATAGACAAGGTCTACGGTTCAGACCAAAACAGAAACCCTGTAAGCACTGCTAGATTACAAATTGTAAATTCTGTTAATCAATTGCGCAATGAGGTGCGTATGAAGTTAGGCAACATGGCTTTTTTAAATGTTATGCAAAGTATACTGCGCAGCATCGTGGCCCGTATTTTTGTAAATTATACCAGTTCAGGCAAGCAATATCTTGAGGATATGGTGAATCTCACAGAAACCTTAATGATAGACGGTAGCATTAACACTGTTATTACAGGAACACAAGAACAGCGTGCAAAACTCATTAATGAACTAGACAGACTAGAAATAATGGATAGCATTACCTACGGTTATCATATAAGTCAGCAAAGTGTTTTGTCTTGTTATGT
Organism: Nonlabens sp.; assembly: GCA_030731685.1. Classification (GTDB taxonomy): domain Bacteria; phylum Bacteroidota; class Bacteroidia; order Flavobacteriales; family Flavobacteriaceae; genus Nonlabens. The sequence continues at coordinate 3,905 of JANQTO010000403.1, read as the reverse complement.
CACAGCGACTGACGATTATCACATTCATTTCTTAGATGGTGAAGATGGCGGTTACACGCGAGCTTCTAAAATTCTAAAGAAAAAGTTCCTGTAATTATTAAAAAGGCGTTTCTGCGGTAAAGGTGACTTGTTCTTTACTTATGGGATGCTTAAACGTTAGTGATGCAGCATGAAGATGCAAGCGGTCTTTCTTTTTACCGTATAAATCATCACCTAGGATAGGCGCGTTCAAACCGTCGCGGTGCGCGGCATGCATGCGCAACTGGTGCGTGCGTCCGGTAATGGGGTAGAAGTGTACTCGCGTATAATTATTTTCTACGGCAACAACTTCGTAGCGAGTTCGAGCTGGTTTACCATGTTCATAGCAAACCATTTGGTACGGTCGGTTGTCTAAATCTACGCGTAATGGTAAATCAATAAAGCCTTCTTTTGAATTTACAATGCCGTCAAGCAAGGCGACATATTGCTTCACGACTTTACGGCTCATAAATTGTTCCTGCAAATGCTGGTGAACTTCTTTAGTGAGTGCAACAAGTAAAATTCCAGAGGTAGACATATCCAATCTATGAACTAGAAGCGGTCCCGTGGCTTGTGGATATTTTGCACGTAACCGTTCCTGAACCGAGTCTGTTATAACTTTACCAGGTACTGAAAGAAACTCGGCAGGCTTATTTACGACAACAATATGCTCGTCTTCGTAAATAAATGTAAGTTCTTTGTCTACGGCCGGATTTAGCAAAAGTGGGTTTTCTTCCACATCTAAACCCTGTAGCATGTGTCCCAAAATAGGCTCGCACTTACTGCGACATGCAGGATAGAAATATCCTTGTTTTCTTATAGCAGACGGCGCTTGTTTTCCCCACCAAAACTCAGCCAATGCAATGGGCTTCAGGTTATTGCTGTATGCATATTGTAGAAGCTTAGGAGCAGCACAATCACCGGCACCGGCTGGCGGTACGATTCCCGTAAATTCCTCAAAAATCGAAACTACGTTGCGAGATTCACCTAGTGCATTTAAAAAATTGTACTGTGCAAAAAGGTAGTCTTGGACAGTATTAGATTTGAGTCGGCGTGATTCTTTAAGTTCGGCTATTTGCTCTTGGAAACTTCTAACCACATCCATATGAACAGCAAGTTTATCGTTTAAATAGACTTCATATTCACGTAGTAAAAACCGGTCATTGATACGTTGTTGATTGTGTTTTTCTTGTAGGTTTTTAAAGTCGGCAGTGGAAAGTTGAGATTCCTGTGTTGCTCGATATTTTTTGCGTGCTGCGCGTTCGAGCCTAATTTTGAGACGTTGCGCATCTAGCTTTTGCTCATTTTCCTTTTGTAGCTTTTTGGCTTTGGTGATATGCTCGTGGTACGCTGCATTTTCTTCTAATTGAAGAAGTTCGTCGGTTATGGCTTCGAGTTTTTTGCTTTCCCTAAGGAAATAGCCATTTTCATCGAGCATATCATAAATAGGTGGTACAAAACCATCGTGATTATTACTACCAGCAAGCTTGCCTGAAAATGCGTTGAGATAACCCAAGCCACCATCCTTTTCTTGAACTACAAGCACGCCAAACATCTTACCAAGTTCCTCTTGCAATCCACCTTTTTCAAACCATTTTTGTGATATGATATGTTCCTGTAAAGACGCAGCCGCCGCTAGCGCTAATGGATGCGGTTCATAGTGAAACGGAAAGGTAAATTTGCTAGGAAGCGCAACGTCTGACACGTCGGTTGTAAAAGAATGTATTAATGGATTTTTCATGCAGAAAAATAAAATGTGCTCTAGGTTCATGGCACAATGGCAAAGTTAGCTTCTTCAATGCACACTAACCGCATAAGAAAGCTAGCACATGGTTTTTTTATTACTCGCTTATCATTGTTTTCCTAACAATGGTAGTGGATAGTTCTTGCTCACCTCGTTTATAGTTCACTACTATACTGTCCAAGCCTTTTAGAACTACCTTTTTATATATTTCACAGGAATTCTCATCGCTTATATTGCTAAGGTCAAATTCGTTAATAGTTTGAATCACGTCACCTGGTTGTAGGTCTAAAGGGTATTCTTTAACTAACGACGTGACAATAGCTTTGTTATCTTTTATCCTAAACCCAAACCCGAATGTAGTTTTAATAGCTTTCTCAAAATCAAGTATTTTCTTCAAATAGATTTTTTGAGATTTCCAGTCCATCACTATTTCAAACTTGTTCATAAAATCATTTCCTATAAGACCACCATAATCTAAATCTACTACCTGAGCACCCATAGATATGTTGCCTATGCGCAGGCTATCTACTTTAATGGTTCTGGTTCTCACAGAATCTTTAGCATCGTACAAGCCTATACTGGAATTCCCATAGCTGGTAAACCCAGGGGCATCTTTAAAATCGGCTAACTTTTTATTGACATCTATGTATCCAGATTTTCCTGTGTCGTACGTAAAACTGGTATTCAATCCATTTACGTATCCCTTTATATACGGAGTTTTTTGTGTTGAAATGGTGAATGGGATGGTGTCTGTAAAACTGGTCAAATCATAATTTTCAAGTTTGTCCGTAATGGTCAGTTTCTTCTTCTCGTAATCAAATTTCCAGAACGACTTTGCCATTTGATTTGCGCCTATAATACCGTCTATTCCCATGCACTTGAATTCATACACATTTTGGAGATTTGCAACCACGGCACCTATATTTGTGTAGGTTAAGTTTCCTACCTTTATTTCAGGGACGAGAACCAGTTTTTGTTGATTGCGCTGTCCTTGTGAATCAGCTATATAAATTCCCTTAAATTTTTTAATGTTTAAGTCTTCGTAAATCGCGGTAGAAATAACGGTAGGTGCGCCAGTATCTACTAGAAAGGTGTATGTTTTATTGTTTATTTCTACAGGAATAAGTGCAAAATTATTTGAGTAATCAAAAGCTATAACTTCAGTGTAATTCTGAGCCTTAACAGTGCCGGCATCAAACATTTTTGAGACACTACTGCAGCCTATTATAATAAGAAGCAGAGCTGCAATAAATGGTAATTTTTTCATGTGGTAGGTTCTGCTGGTAAAGATACGGTTTGTGGATATTTCGCTTTCGCGAAAGCGAAAAACCTACACACAATAATATTAATTTAAACCAACTGTTTTATCAAGTGCTCTAGCTAACAGCAACAGTGAAACATTTTTTAACATAATAAAAACTCGACAATTAGAAACGGTTGGTTGCAATGTAAGTACATTTGATAGTCGTTATCAATAATGTCGACAACCTGCATGATGTTTCGAATTGAAGCAATTCTAACTTAGTTTTTTATGAAAAACGACTCGCTACTCAAGACAGTTGTTGCTTACGTAGATTTGCTGGTACTGTTTTTTATCATTTTTGATTTAGGGTACAAGGCAAATCTCGAAGTTACTGCTCAAAAAGCGCTGGGGCTCATTATCGTAACCTGCGTTTTACTCGCTTTAAACATGGTGCGATATAGGTTTTCTAGCATTGCTGTCTCTAAGAATGTTGCCAGAGTGAGCGCCTTGATTAACGCAACAGTATTAGGCATAACCATAGTTGCTGCAATGTTATCTTCAAAGGATAGCATGGCAGCATTGCTTGTAACCATACGACCCGTGATTGAAACAGGTCTGGTGGGTTATTTTGTTTTTAGACTGCTCAGCCTTGTGCGATATGTCTATGAGATTTACTACAATCCTGCAATCGTTTTTGTAAGTAGTTTTCTAGTTCTTATACTTGTAGGCGCATTTTTACTCATGATTCCTAGAGCAACGGTAGGTAGTATTTCCTTTTTAGATGCGTTATTTACTGCTACGAGCGCTGTCTGCGTAACGGGCCTAATCGTAGTAGATACTGCAACGACGTTTACCACAACGGGACAAGCCATTATCATGGGTTTGATTCAAATGGGCGGC
>JANQTO010000402.1 GCA_030731685.1 Nonlabens sp. | reverse complement strand
CCAAAAAATTGGAAGGGATTTGGTGTTGGCACGAGGTTTAGCTGGTCAGGTGGTCCTGGATCAGTAGGTGACAAAAATGAAGATTACTTTTTCAATTACTACAATTTTTCTGCATCCTTAAAGTATTACTTTTTCTCCAACACATTCAATAACGGTTTTTATCTAAGAAGTTCCATTGGAACTGGCCAGTTGACTTCAAAAAGAGCAAATGACCTCGAAAAAAGTTATACGCACCAGTTTGCTATAGGAACGACCTTGACTGGTAATATTGGCTACACTATTCCTCTAAATGAAATTAAATCAGCGCAAGCATTAAGCTTAGAACTTCATTTTGAAACTTCAAATAGAAACGGTACCATAGATGGCATCGGTGATAAAACTTTCAAAACTGGACAAATTGGTGCTAACGTGATATTTTCGTTTTAGGTTTTATTTTACATCAATAATCCCCTTACAAAAACTACGTTTTTGTAAGGGGATTTTTATAAATCTCATACGATTGAAGTCCTAAGACTTAACTATATGTTTATAGCTCCAAAGCCTTTTTCACATTACCATCCATCAACAAACCAATAGGGTCTTCAAGCGCTTCTTTAATTGCTACTAAGAATCCTACAGATTCTTTACCATCGATAATTCTGTGGTCATAGGATACTGCAAGGTACATCATAGGTCTTATGACTACCTGACCATCTATGGCTACGGGTCTGTCTATGATGTTGTGCATTCCTAAAATGGCACTTTGTGGAGGATTGATAATAGGTGTACTCATCATACTACCAAAGATTCCACCGTTTGTGATTGTAAAAGTACCGCCAGTCATTTCATCTACCGTAATCTCGCCGTCACGTGCGCGCAAAGCGAGTCTTTTCACTTCCTGTTCAACGCCTCTAAAGGAAAGGTTTTCTGCATTTCTTATTACTGGAACCATCAAACCTTTAGGTCCTGATACCGCAATTGAAATATCTGTGAAGTCATAAGAAATCATTTCCTTACCGTCTATCATCGAGTTCACAGCTGGGTACATTTCTAGTGCTCTCGTAACTGCTTTTGTAAAGAAAGACATGAAACCTAGAGACACGCCGTGCTTAGATTTAAATGCATCTTTATGTTCTGTACGCAATGCATAAATGGCGTGCATGTCTACCTCGTTAAACGTGGTAAGCATAGCGGTTTCATTTTTCACTTGTACTAAACGCTCAGCAACCTTGCGGCGTAGCATGGATAGTTTAGAACGACTCTCACCACGTGAACCATTTCCTGGTGTTCCCATAGATGGTTTTGCGTTTACGGCATCATCCTTAGTGATGCGCCCGTCGCGACCACTGCCGCTCACGCTTGCACTACTTATTCCTTTCTCGTCAAGTATTTTCTTTGCAGCTGGACTTGCCGTGCCGCTTGCATACGATTCCTTAGCTTGTGCTGGAGCAGGTGCCTTTTCTGAATCAGCTTTTTTAGTTTCTGGTGCATCTTTCTTCAGGTCTTTTTCAGCACTGCCGGAACCACCTTCATCGCCTTTATCCATAGATGACGGTGCGTCTTTAACGTCTTCATCACCAGCTGGTTTTTTTGCGTCTGTATCTATAAGACAGACTACAGCGCCCACGGCTACTGCGTCGCCTTCTTCGGCCATGAGGGTTATAATCCCGCTAGCTTCTGCAGGTAATTCTAGGGTTGCTTTATCGCTGTCGACCTCAGCTATTGCTTGGTCTTTTTCAACCCAGTCGCCTGTGGCAACGAGCCATTCTGCTATTTCTACTTCGGTAATCGACTCGCCTGGTGAAGGCACTTTCATTTCTAGAGCCATAATATATTATTTCTTGTTGTTGAATACTTGGTTAATGATGTCGGCCATACGGGCTTTTGCTCTTGTGGAGCTACCTGTTGCCGGTGCTGCAAATACGTCTGTAGAACAAACGCGCCAGTTTCTGGTTTGCGGCATGTGTAAAAGTAAGAACGAGTAAGCACCCATGTTTTTAGGTTCTTCTTGTGCCCAGACGATGTCTTTTGCATGTTTATATTTTGCTATCGCAGCTTCCATTTGTGCTACTGGCAGTGGGAACAATTGTTCTACACGCACGATTGCTACATCGTTACGGTCATGTTCCAGCCTGTACTCGAGAAGATCATAGTAGAACTTACCACTTGTGAATATGAGGGATTTCGCTTTCGCGAAAGCGTCACCGTCAACATCTATAACCTCTTTAAAGCTACCGTTTGCAAACTCGTCCACGGTGCTGACCACTTTAGGGTTGCGCAACAATGATTTTGGGGTAAAAACGACCAATGGCTTGCGGTAATTAACCAATGCCTGGCGTCTTAACAGGTGATAAATATTTGCAGGCGTGGTACAGTTTGCCATGAACATATTATCGCGTGCGCACATTTGTAAGTAGCGTTCCATGCGTGCGCTAGAGTGCTCTGCGCCCTGACCTTCATAACCGTGCGGCAACAACATCACTAGACCGTTCTGGTTTTTCCACTTGTCCTCACCAGCGCTTATGTACTGGTCTATCATGATTTGTGCACCGTTTGAGAAATCACCAAATTGCGCTTCCCAAATGGTAAGTGTTTTAGGTTGCGCAAGCGCGTAACCATATTCAAAACCTAC
>JANQTO010000401.1 GCA_030731685.1 Nonlabens sp. | reverse complement strand
GCTACAGACTCTTCTGTAGCTTTTTTATTTTTCCACCAGCAACGGTGAAAACCTTTTAACAAATTAAAAATAGAGTGTGTACGCAATAGTAGATGTAGAAACCACGGGAGGCAAGTTTAATGAAGAAGGCATAACAGAGATTGCCATCTACAGGTACGACGGCCAGGAAATCGTAGACAGCTTTGCCAGTCTCATAAATCCAGAAAAAGAAATTCAACCATTTGTGGTTCAATTAACAGGTATTAATAATAAGATGCTCGTTAATGCACCTAAGTTTTATGAAGTTGCAAAACGTATCATAGAAATCATGGACGGCGCCGTTCTCGTTGCACACAATGCTAGTTTTGATTACCGCATGCTGCGTATAGAGTTTGACAGGTTGGGATATGAATTTGAATTACAGACTTTATGTACCGTGGAACTGGCTCAAAAATTATTGCCTGACCAGGAAAGCTATAGTTTAGGAAAACTGGTACGTTCCTTAGGAATTCCCATTACAGACAGACATCGTGCTACTGGCGATGCACTGGCAACCGTAAAATTATTTGACCTTTTACTGCGCAAGGATTTAAATAACGTAATAGTCCAGGCAACCCTCAAGACCATAAAAACCAAGAGCATTGCTCCTAATCTAAAAAGACTCATTGAAGATACTCCGCCAAGCACTGGAGTTTATTATCTCTACGATAGTGATGACACATTACTATATATAGGTAAAGGGCGCAACATGCGTAAACACCTTACCAAACAAATGACTAGCGAGCACCACCGCGCAATAGAACTACGCGGTAAGGTTCACAGCTTACGCTTTGAAAAAACGGGTAACGAACTCATCGCAAATCTTAAAGAGCATGTGGAGATACTCAAAAATAGACCTAAGTACAATAAGTTACCTAGTAAAAAACCCTTTACCCATGCGTGGATAAAGCAGGAAAGCGATAATGGTATCAAACAAATAAAAGTGCGCAATGCTGGTGATCATGATGGTTTTGTAACCACATTCAGTTCACGCAAGTCAGCAATTTCTGCTCTAGAGAAAAGTATCCTTCAGTTTAAACTCTGCAACAAAATGTCAAGTTTAGAAACTGGTACTGGAGCTTGCACACTAGTTGCCGAAGGTGTTTGCGAGGGAATTTGTATTCAAAATGAGACCGTGGACAAATATAACCTACGCGTGGAGGAGCTCATGACAAAATATTCCTATAACCAGCGCACAATGGTTATCATAGATAGAGGACGTACCGCCGCAGAGCAAAGTGTGCTTTTTATAGAGAATGGAATATTTCAAGGATATACCTATGTGAATTTGCAAATTCAGTTTAAGGACACAAAATTCTTAAAAAATCGTATTACCATGCTGGATGAAACACCACATATAAAACATATTATTCACACATACATACGCCACAAACACGGCTTGCGTTTAATCGATATACCTTAATAGACGAGTATTTATGTGGAGCTCGCTTTCGCGAAAGCGAACACGCAAAAATCAACCAGAACAAATAAAAGCTCATGGAACAGACTAAAGGAATTCTTTATTTAATACCCGTTACCCTAGGAGATTTAAACGTACACAATGTTTTGCCACAAAGTGTTTTTAACATTGTTCCACAACTTATTCATTACATCGTTGAAAATCAAAAAACTGCGCGCAAGTTTATTAAAGCAATACATCCTGAAACCGTACAAGCATCTCTACAATTTTCAGAGATTAATAAATATACAGACCCACTGGAAATTTCCAGTTTTTTAGTGCCTTGCCTTGAAGGTAATGACATGGGACTCATGAGTGAGGCTGGCGTTCCTGGTGTTGCAGACCCAGGTGCAGATGTTATTGCCCTTGCTCATTTAAAAGGTATCACTGTAAAGCCATTAGTAGGCCCTAGCTCCATTCTTATGGCAGTAATGGCAAGTGGTCTTAACGGACAAAATTTTGCCTTTAACGGTTATTTGCCCATGGACACTGCTGAGCGACGCAAGCAAATAAAAGAACTAGAACAACGCTCAGAACGTGAACAGCAGTCACAACTATTCATAGAAACACCTTACAGAAACGACAAACTTTTTGAAGAGTTGCTTAACACATTGCATAATGACACCCAACTATCCATAAGCTGCGATATATCGTTGGAAACAGAATTTATCAAAACAATGCCAATCAAACTTTGGAAAAAACAAGTGCCTAACTTACACAAACGTCCCACAATATTTCTCTTTTTGAAAAACAGTTACTAAAAAAGTAAATAAACCACGCAACCATTTTAATGTTGTTGCATCTACCTAATGTACAACCATCACAACTTTTATGAATTAGCATATTTTAAATCTCAAATTACACTGCCTAACTACCTTTTGTCGTTAAAAAGTAACCTTTATGGATTTAGAATAAATAACCTATTTTTCTAGCTTTAAAATTGACTTTTATGAAAAAGATATACCTTATCCTATTACTTTGTTTGCCCTTGACTGCGTTTGCGCAGCTTGAAGCATCGTGGTGGTTCTTTGGAGAAAATGCAAGTCTACGATTCAATCCAGACCCACTTCCCGGCCCAAACGGTTCTCTAAATACTTTTGAAGGGTGTTCTACAATTTCTGACCGTTGTGGAAT
>JANQTO010000400.1:1073-2623 GCA_030731685.1 Nonlabens sp. | reverse complement strand
GTGCGATGTTGCTTTCATAAACATTCAGACTACTCTGTCCCAACCTGTTGAAGGTGCTCAGTCGTAAGCCTGCATTAATGTTCACCTTGTCAGATAGTTTAAATTCGCCGTCAGCATAAACGCCGGTTTCAAAAGCATACTTTTGAATAAGCTGCTTTTCGTTAATACCGCTTGTCGCACTAGTAGGAACTATTTTTCCTGGGTCAAAACCGTGATAAATGGTATTAAGCCCGTAACGCATTTTTACTTTATCGTTCACATAATGGGTAATATCATACTTAGCGTTGAGGTTGGTGATACCGCTGTCAAATTGGAATTCGACAAAATCCAGTGCCAACCCATAATTGTAGTCAGAATAAATGAGCGAGGCATTAGCAAATACTTTATCGTTGAAAACATGGTTCCAGCGCACGTTTGCAAAGGAGTTACCAAAAGTATTAGAGAAGAATCCCGGAATCGTAAACACATCACGGCCGAAATAGCTAGAAAAGTACAACCTGTTATTATCGTCTAGCGTAAAGCTCAGTTTAGCATTGAGATCATAGAAATATGCCTTGTTATCGATGTCAAACAATGGTAGGAACAAGTGTGCATAACTGCTGCGACCACCTACTAAAAAAGACGATTTATCCTTTTGAATAGGCCCTTCCAGCAACAATCTACTGGCCACAATACCTATACCGCCCGTGCCGCTCAGTTGTTTTTTATTCCCGTCACGCTGATAAATATCTAAGACACTGGAAACCCGACCGCCGTAGCGTGCAGGAATTCCACCTTTGTAAAGCTTCAAATCTTTGATAGCGTCTGGGTTAAAAACAGAGAAAAACCCAAATAAATGGTCGCTACCGTAAAGGGTCGCTTCGTCCAGCAGCACCAGGTTCTGGTCTGCCGCACCGCCGCGCACATTAAAACCGCTTGCGCCCTCGCCAGCACTGGTCACGCCTGGCAGTAAGGTGAGTGCCTTAATAATATCAGTCTCGCCAAGTACCACGGGTATTTTTTTGATAGTCTCGATAGAAAGCGCGTTGGTACTCATTTGAGGCGTTTTGGTGTTGAGTTTCTCCACATCGGCCTTGATGACTATGGCGGCGAGTTCCTCGGTATTTTCCTCCATGGAAACGTCCATTTTTATGTTTTTATCGAGCACGATTGTCTTGGTGATGCTCTTAAACCCTATGGTTGCATAGGTGATTTTGTAGGTGCCTTCGGGTAGGGTAATGGAGTAAAAACCGTACTCATTAGAGAGTGTTCCCGTACTCAATTCAGGTACTAGAACGTTAACGCTCAGTAGTGTTTCGCTGGTTTTAAGTTCGCTGATGGTGCCTGATAGTGTGAATTTTTGAGAGTACGCTTTCGCGAAAGCGAACACTATAAAAACGGACGTAAGTATATGTTTATTCAAGATTCTTAACTGCTTTATTGCGGGTTTAACTGAAAGATTGCCAAAGGTACTGCGCACATGTGACTTAATGGTCTAAAAAACGGTGCTACCATAGAAATAGTGTGCCTTAGTAGTCGGTTTAATGCGCATATTGTGACAGCTATGCGTA
>JANQTO010000400.1:0-1063 GCA_030731685.1 Nonlabens sp. | reverse complement strand
AAGTATATCTTTATTCAAGATTCGTAACTGCTTTATTGCGGGTTTATAAAATAAAAGCCAAAGGTAGTACAGACAGGCCACTCGACTGGCTTAAAAACGATAATCTACCCTAAATAGTGTGCCTTAGTAGTCGGTTTAATGCGCATATTGTGACAGCTATGCGTAACTTTATACCCAAAATAACTATTATGGCTCATTCCTTTATCACAGATTCAATCACTTTTCCAGTCGTTGCGGCACCTATGTTCCTTATTTCTGGACCAGAACTGGTCATTGCATGTTGTAAAAACGGTATCGTGGGAACCTTTCCTGCGCTCAATCAACGCACCACCGAGGGATTTGAAGAATGGGTCGTGCAAATCAAAACAGAACTCGCCGCTTGGGAAGAAGAAACGGGCAAAAAGGCCGCGCCATTTGGCGTAAACCTTATTGTTCATGGAAGTAACCCGCGTGTGCAGGCAGACTTGATGATTTGTATTAAACACAAGGTGCCGTTAGTAATTACATCATTGGGAGCAGTAAAAGAGCTCGTTACCGCAGTACAGAGTTATGGCGGAGTCGTATTTCACGATGTGGTCAAAAAACGCCATGCTGAAAAAGCTGCCGAAGCTGGTGTTGACGGACTCATACTTGTATGTGCAGGAGCTGGCGGCCATGCAGGAACCCTAAACCCAATGCCATTTGTACAGGAAGTGAAGAGTTTCTTTAAGGGCGTCGTCCTGCTTTCTGGAAGTATGAGCAACGGTCGGGACGTAGCAAGCGCACTACAAATGGGCGCAGACCTTGCATACATGGGCACCCGATTCATAAACACACCAGAGTCCAAAGCGACACCAGAATATCGAGAAATGATTATCGACGCTGGTTGCAGCGATATTGTCTATACCGCAGCAATAAGTGGTGTGAGCGCAAACTTTTTAGGAGCAAGCCTAGAAGCTGCCGGAATTACCGAGGAGCAATTAAAAGCAACAGCCAAAGTAGATTTTGGCAAGGAACTCGACACCGAGCATAAAGCATGGAAAACAATCTGGAGCGCAGGGCAGGGAAGTGCCACGGTAACAGA
>JANQTO010000399.1 GCA_030731685.1 Nonlabens sp. | reverse complement strand
AACAATGATTTTGTAATCGAGAAATCTAGCAGTTTGGTTGCATTTGTAGGATGATGCTCCTCATCATAAGTTAGTGCAGCAGCATCGTTGTTTACTTCGTAAATTTTTGAATGTAGCTTTGTAAGAGATACGCCACCTTTTTCTACAAAAACCTGACAGTCGTCATCATGATGAAATTCTGAAGACATAAAAACTTTAAGTCCTTCACTACTCCAAACAATTACAGGTAACGAGAAACCTACGTGCTTGCGCTCATTAGCATCGTTTGTATAAGAAAAAAGATGGAAATCGTGTGCGTCCTTTAAGTGATGCGCGATGTACTCATTAATCTCTTCAGAAGTATTTACTCGGCCACCGTCAGCTTCGTGAGATTCACTCCCATGATGACTTTCATTTGTAGCTTGTTCTTCTTGTGCAGCAACTTGTACTCCAGCAACAAAAACCATTGCAAAAAACGCGGATTTTAAATAAGCTTTAAACATCTAATACACCTTAAATTTTGAGGTCTCTCAATTCGGGTGCAAATGTAGTGCAAAATTCTTAGAGAAATACTGTTAAAATAATCAATATTTTTAAAGCCGATTTAGTTGCAAATCAGGCTTCTACTTCTGGTTTGTTGAGCCATTTAACGACTACCAGCGCCTCTAGGCCCAAAAAAAGGAAATATGGAACTAAAAACTCCAATAACTGAAGCTTGCTAAGCCTTAAAGAATCATCTATCAATTGCGGAAAAATAACAATAGCAAGTCCCATTTTCACCATCATGGTTGCGAGATAAACGAGTGCAATCTGGTTTGCAGCTACTTGGTGCGCAAATTTTAAAGCTGAAACGCTAGCAAACGTGGCCGCAGCGATAAACGCATACATTTTAATCAACGAAAATGCAGGATTTGCGCTCATTAAGCTGTGGGCTCCAAATATAACCAGCGCAATTGCAAAGATTACCAGAAATGATTTTACATAAAAGTTCATGTGCAAATGCAGTTTATAAAATGCCTAGCAAGGTACTCATAATTTAAAGCTGTAAAAGCAACTTTTAGAAACACTTCGTTAGATTACGCGGTTTTTCCCTTTGAGTCGGCAAGAGATTTAACACCGGTTCCCATCTTGCAGGTTGCATTGAAATGTGCTCCTGGTTCTACGGCTAGTTTGTTTGCAATGACCTCGCCGTCTATAATTGCTGTAGCTTTTAAAGTAAGTAACCCGTGAACAAGTAACTTACCGGAGAAGGTTCCTTCAATATCGGCATTTTTACATTCTAAATGGCCCGTGATGACACCGTCTTTTCCAATGACAACTTTGGCAGCGGTTTTAACAGTTCCTAGAATAGTTCCATCTATTCTAAAACCACCATCGCTTGTTAAATCACCTTCTATGGTCGTGCCGTGGCTTATACGATTTTGGGATTTCCCAGGAATCTGATCTTCGATTTTATCTTTATTAAACATAATATAGGGATTTATAGCATTTCTTTCTCATAGGCATCGAGGCTCTTATAAATCTGTACGATTTTATAATTCTCTGTCGCTATAGAAATAAACGGCTGTTTAATATTGTATTTATTTTCTGGTTTGCTCATGAACGCACCTAAACCTTGCGCGCCCATTTTACTGGTTAGACCTCGTACTACTATTAAAGATTCTGTAGGTGAATACACATCTACAGACACTTGAAAGCTGTAATTTTCCTTAACGATGGCTTCGTTGAGTGATTTTACGATATCATCTATTGCGGCACTATCATTTACGGGCATTCTATAAACCAACTTGAAATCGTTCAGGCCATTTTCTTGCAAAAACACTTTAGGAATGCGCAGGGTTTCAGCGTCTGTAACCAGTTGCTGTGCACTTTTACCTACATCTGAATTTGGAAAGTTAAGTGCAACGTAGTCTATACCTTTTTTGTACTCGTCAAACCCATACAATCTTCCAGATGCAAAGGCTTTGAGAAGTTCTAGTCTAGGTACTATTTCATCACCGCTAAAAAGGTTTGCATAGTTTTGAGCCTGTAGGATAACTGTCTGATAGTTTTCTTTCTCATATTCCTTGTACAACCTGTTGTAGACGGCTACGGGGCTAGAATTATCGTCTATCACCGCTTCAGGATTGCTCAATATCTGTGCGTAGCGCGTGTCTGGGTAATTTGAGATGATGCGTGCTTTTAAGGAGTCCGCTTTCGCGAAAGCGTTACTCTCCTTATATATAAGGTACAGGTTATAGAGTGACGGCAACAAGAGTTTCTCCTCAGGTTTGCGGTCCACGAGAGTCGTAAAACGGTCTATTGCAAGGTCATTGCGCTTGAACTTTTCTTTATAAATAACACCTAACTGGTAGTACGCAAAATCTCTTGCCTTACTTATAGAGTCCAACACGATTTTACCCTCGGGCAGTTCATCAATATAATATGCCGTTGTGAATTCTGGGCGTATCACTTCTTCTAGAGCAGCAACCTCAGCAGCAGCAACTTCGTCTGTGAGTTCTGACTTTTTATTCTTACGGCGCCAGTTATCTTCTAGCTTGCGCTTGCCCCATTTTCCTCTAAAGTCCTTTTTACCACGGTCAACCGTTTGCTGATTATAGAAATAAAACGAACTCGCTTGCGCTCCATTTTGCGGTAGAACAGCGTTAGGCGTTGCGCCTGGTCCAGGGCCTAAACTTGGGCGTTTTACTGTATTATTTTGTGATACGGCTTGAAATGCGTTTTGGTTTTGCGCTTCTTTTGCGGCTTCAATTTCTGCCTGTCTTTCTATGCGCGCTTCTTCTTCTTTTAGACTTGTGATATAATCTTGATAATATGTTTCTTGTTCTTGCTTACTCATAGCAAGCACCTTGAAGATACTGTCAGCGCTGCGGCGGTTTCTTTCGTAAAAAATAACATCTTCTAGGTTTGCTATTTTCTTACCTGTAAGCCTATACTCTGGTGTGCGCTCTTTATAATTTGCATATGCACTGTCATAGTATTTACCAGAACGTTCATACTCTGCCAGGTTGAAACTTATATCACCCAGCGAGGCATAAGTATTACCTCTCAAATACTTATCGGTTCCACCTGCTCTTAGCGATTTATTATAATACAACGTGGCAAGTCTTATGGAATCTTCCTTTTCAAAATAAATAGCCTTACGCGAGTAGATGGCGTCTAACCAAGGTCTGTTCTCTCGATTTTCTTCTAAGTCATTAATGGTTTCCAGCAGCTCTACTTTACTGTCTGTAGACTCATCAAAGAGCTTAATTTTTTCTATGTATGCGTTTACATAATAGCGTCTAGGTATCTTGCGATGTAAATCTATGAGCTCATCGTATTTTACAAATGCACTGTCGCGCTGTCCTGCTTTAGCAAAAAGTTGTGCTGCTATGAATTTATAACGGGCTATTGTTTTTTTATCTTTAGTTTGACTAGCCGCTTTATTCATGTAAATAATAGCGCTGTCCACTTGTTGCATATTTAAAAATGCCTGAGATAAAGTTGCGTTTGTGATTGCGAGGTCTTCCCGGCGGAAACTCTCTTCGTCTTCCTTTAACAATTTTTGAAGGTTCCGTATTGCAGTCTCATTATTATCTAAACGCATGTTTGTGCGCTCGCGCCATACTTGTGCAAGGTGACGGTTATCACTGTCGGGCATGAACTGCAGTATGTAGTTAAAAGCTTCTAACGCATTTACATAACGCTGGTCATAGTATCGTGCTTTTCCTAGTAATAAGTATGCGTCGTCTACCTGTGGATTGTATTCTTGCTCGTCTATGAGCATCGAGTGTTTTTGTACGGCTTTTACCGCTTTCTCCTCGGCACGTTCAAAATTTGGATCGGCAGGTTTATCACCTGGCAAGAAAACCTCATCTTTAACTGTTAAACGTTCTACGGGCAACACGTTCCAGTAGTCATCTACAAACGATGCCTCTAACTGGTCTAGACCAGCTTGTAGCGCAAGGTCTCCATTATAAAGTACATTATATTCTGTACCTACAGCGTGTAAGTTACGACTAATAAAACTGTTTTTTTTACGGCTACAACCTACTATAAGTAGTAGTGCAACTGTGATAAATAGGATGTTCTTAACGATGGGTCTCAAATGGCTAGTTTTATCCATTTATAGCAACGCAAACCGCAATGCTATATTGTAATGCCGTAAAAATAACATAATTTTTAAGTGCTGGCACGGTTTCTTCAAAAAGCTGAAAAGCACCAGAAAACAACTTCCTAATTAAAATACCATATTTTTTTAGAAAACAAATGTTTCAATCCATAACGACGGCCCGACTGCGCGTCTTCCATATAAGGCTTAAACGAAAATATAAACGCAATGATTATAGGTGCAAAACGCGTTGCGGTTGAAGGCTCAGCAAGTAAACGTAATAAAGCAAAGCTTATTAGATATAGGATTAAAAAACTGAGCGAGTAATAAACGTACATTTTAACTTTAGGAGACATGTTCTGTGAATTTTATAAGCGGCCGTAAAATGAATAAAAGTTTGGGAACGCTTTTACAAAGATAGGTTGCAGGTACCTATTTAAACAATCGGCTTACCTATAGTTTGATTTGTATCTACTGAAAAACCTCTGAAGTTATTAGGCCTCAAAGGTTTCAAAATATATTTAAAAAAACACTCGTTTGTTTTACTGCTCTTCAGCAAGTACATCATTAACCTCACCATCAGTTGCAGTTATTGCAACTTCAACAGGTGCATGGGCCTCAGAAATACCTATAAAGTATTCCTCTAATTGTGCAAAGGTGCCAGAGTCTTTAGTCATGTCTTTTACAACGCGGCCTTTTTCTAAAAGAACGATGCGCTTTGTAACTTCGGTAACGTGTATGAGGTCGTGGCTGGAAACGAGCACAGTAACTTCTGGGTCGTCTGCAAGTTGTTTGATGATTTT
The DNA here is from genome assembly GCA_030731685.1 of Nonlabens sp. GTDB lineage: Bacteria > Bacteroidota > Bacteroidia > Flavobacteriales > Flavobacteriaceae > Nonlabens. Next base: position 7,112 of record JANQTO010000399.1, on the reverse strand, counting down.
CTTAAGACGTATTTGTGTAGATGGGTCTAGGTTTGCAAATGGCTCATCGAGAATCACCACCTTAGGGTTTCCTATAAGCGTTGCAATGATGCCTATTTTCTTTTGGTTACCTTTAGAAAGGTCGCGCAGGTACTTGTTCTGTCCTACCGCTTCACCATTAAAAAAGTCAGAGTAACTTGCTACTAGCGCATCAACATCGGCTTTATTGAGACCTCTTAATTCACCTATGAAGTAAAAATATTCTTCGGGCGTGAGGTAACCTATGAGGAAACTCTCGTCTACGAAAGCACTGGTAAACGGTTTCCAGTCTTCGCTTTCGTTTACCTGCACACCGTTTGAAGTGATATGCCCAGTGGTTGCTTGTATAAGGTCAAGCAACAACGAAAAAAGCGTGGTTTTTCCAGCACCGTTGTTCCCTACAAGCCCTATAGCCTGACCGGTCTCAATTTCTAGATGTTCTATATCCAGTACCAGGTTACCGTCGTATGCTTTCTTAAGGTTGTTTATTGTAATCATGATTGTTGTGTTCTATGGGTTGTGATTTAGTTCGCTTTCGTACCGCAATTCGTAAACGCTTTTTTATGTTAATGAATTTATTATGTTGTCCTCATGCGGCATAAACTTCTTGTAATTACGCTTTCGCGAAAGCGAAACAACAAGAAAGCGAACTCTATAAACTTTTCAAATACTGGTTTTAATCTTTTTGGGCATAAGCAGCAATGGTATCGTATTTCTCCTGCTTGTATATATTTTCTATGAGGCCAAAAATGCGATTGCGCAAAAGCAATCCCAAAACCCCGGTTACGGCTATAGCTACAAAACCTGCAGTCTCATTAAATGGCCATGCAAATGCGTAATAAATGATTACCGGTAAAAGTAGCTTAGGTATCGTTAAAAGCAAGGTCTTGACGTTAAAAGCCTTAGAGTCGCCAAAAGCTTTTTTATTACTAGTTAAATCTATAGGTGTTTTTACATAAGCACCACTTAACAAGACTACAGACGAGTTAAAGCCTATGTTATAAATAGCCGCGGCAAACATAGCAAACCACCAGTCTACACCTACAAATAGATAAAAAGAACAAAGCACAAAGCTTAGCGCTGTGGCTATAATCATAAGCCACCATTTAGAAAGTAAAAAGTCTTTATAAGGTATATTTTGCGACATCATGAGTTTATAATAACTACTATCCCAACTAGGTACAAGCCCACCAAAAGTAAACAGAAAGCCACCAGTACAAAACAAACCAGCAAATACTTTCATGCCGTTAATACCGTCGTACAAATCACTCATAAAAAAGACACCATAAGCGACAAAAAAGAATCCCATAATAAAGGTGGAGCGTGCACGCTTATTGCGCTTTATAAGCTTAATGTCATTTTTTAGATATACTGCAATGTTACCGAAACGGTCTAGGAAGCTTAAATCTTCGGTCTTTGCTTCTTTTACTGCGGTAGCTAGACCAGCATCTAAATAAAGTTGCTTCAGGAAATAATGGTAAGCAACCCAGCAGGCATAAGCTGCAAGCATTAGAGGTATTATAAAGCTCCACGCATGGTTATAGAAAAATGCAAACACCGGCTGTGTATACACCGTTATGTCAAAATAACCATAGTATTGTGCCAAGCCAGCAATAACAAATACCGCTAGTACTGGATAAAAGACTTTATCTACATTATTAAGAAAAACATTCAAAAAGTTCAAACTAAGTGTAATGCCTAGCATAGCAAGATGCCAGCTTATCACGCACAGCGGACTGTAGCCTTCTATAAGTAGGACAGTGCTAAATGGTATGAAAAAGAATGCTGGCAATACATTAAAGAACGAAAGTACTGTTTTACCCAGCGCATATTTTACTATTTTACCCTTTGTAAAAGGCAGGTATAGTAAGGGTTTAATGTTTGTCACAGGCATTTTTTGCATAAAATACCTAACCAACAGGTCTATGGCAAACCAATAAATTAAAAACTTATTTACGGCTGCAAATGGGTTTGCTGCATGTAAAATATCCTTTTCAATAAGTTTACGTAAGATATGATAAGCAAATGCGCCTGCACCTAACATTTCAGCAAGAATAATAATAGCAAAGAACCCTATCAAAATTTTCACTGCTAGATTTTGCTTAAAAGCGGCGCTTCTTACAAAGCTTTTCCATTCTAGATTGAGAAACTTTTTAAACATAGTTGAGGTGGTTTGAGGTATTTGTAATGGGAAATACAAATTTGTTACAAAAGTGAGAGAATAAAAAATTGCTGCTCGACATATTCTTGAAAGAATATTTATAGTAGTTAAAGAATAATTTTCAGAACGCCACGCTACTCATAAATAGTGTGATTCAGTCATTTAGAAGTAATAAAATTCAACTATAACCGACTACCGAAACGAACTCTTTTGGGCGAAAATGTTCACTTTATGCTCACAAGGATTTAGTACTTTTGCAACCTTAAAATTTAACAATGCATTTTCATAATCTCACGATACACCAAGTAACTAAAGTAACCTCACAGGCCGTGGAAATAATCTTTGACGTACCTGCCGCGCTTAAAGACGCATTTAATTACACATCTGGGCAATATCTCACCTTACGTGCTACCATAGATGGTGCTGACACGCGTCGTGCATACTCGCTTTCCAGTGCGCCGCAAGATGGCTTGCTTACCGTAGTGGTCAAGGCTGTAGAACAAGGTGTTTTCTCAAATTATGCGATGACCTTGCGCGCTGGTGACAGCCTGCAGGTTGCTGAGCCCCAAGGCTTTTTTGTGCATGAAGACGTTGCTGGAGACATTTTACTAGTTGCTGCCGGTAGCGGTATCACGCCCATTTTCTCACTGCTCAAAACCTATCTCGCGCAAAGTACCAATAAAGTTGCCCTTATTTATGGAAACCAAAGCGTAGCGCAAACAATATATTACGAGCAATTGAACGATTTACAGGATCAATATGGTGACCGTTTTAAATTGACTTATTGCTTTTCGAGAGAGGACCGTGATGGCGCACTCTTTGGCCGTGTAAGTAAATCTAATCTCAATTATTTTCTTAAACAGCACGTGAGTGAGTTCGCTTTCGCGAAAGCGTACCTATGCGGCCCAGAGGAAATGATACATATGGCTACTGATAACCTCGTAGAGCAAGACATTTTGCCGACAGAAGCTATCAATTTTGAACTTTTTACAACTGCCGATGCTAAAACTGAAATCAAGGAAGACGGCCATCTAACAGAGCTGACGGTCATCCTAGACGACGAGAAGCACGTGTTAACCATGAAACGCAGTGAGACCATGCTGGACGTGATGCTCAAAAATGACATAGATGCGCCGTACAGTTGTCAAGGTGGCATTTGCAGCAGTTGTGTAGGTCTTATAGAAGAAGGCGCTGCGACGATGCTCAAAAACAACATTCTTACCGATAAAGAAGTTGCAAACGGTATGACACTTACCTGCCAGGCGTGCCCTACGAGCGCTCAGGTAACGGTTAACTTTGACGAAGTCTAATCGCTGACTTACATACCATGATGAATAAAGCACTTACAAATCGCATTATAATTTGCATAACAGTATTGATAATGAGTGGAGTTCTTAAACAAGGTATAGAAAACGACCGCCCTAAAATCAATGCTAAAACGGCCATTGCTAAGAAAGTAGATTCCTTACTAGCAATAATGACCCTTGAAGAAAAAGTAGGCCAAATGAACCTTTATAACGGGTTCTGGGACAGTACCGGTCCTGCGCCCAAAGAAGGTAATGCAAAAACCAAGTACGAGCATTTGCAAAAAGGTTGGGTAGGAGCTATGCTTAATGTGAGAGGTGTTGCTAGCGTAAGAAAAATTCAAAAAATAGCGGTTGAGGAAACTCGTTTGGGTATTCCTCTTTTATTTGGTTATGACGTTATACATGGTTATAAAACTATAAGTCCCATACCGCTGGCCGAGGCTGCAAGTTGGGACATGGCAGCGATTGAAAAATCTGCACGAGTGGCGGCTATCGAGGCTTCAGCAGCAGGAATTAACTGGACTTTTGCACCTATGGTTGACATCTCTCGCGATGCACGCTGGGGACGTGTTATGGAAGGTGCTGGAGAAGACCCTTATTATGGTAGCCATGTAGCAGTAGCCCGAGTACAAGGTTTTCAGGGAACTGACTTAACATTACCCAATACGATTGCAGCCTGCGCAAAGCATTTTGCCGCTTACGGTTTTGTAGAAGCTGGCAGGGATTATAATACCGTTAGTATAGGTAATGAGACCTTGTACAACACGGTGTTGCCACCTTTTAAAGCTGCAGTGGATAGCGACATTAAAACAGTAATGAACGCTTTTAATGATCTTAACGGAGTAACCGCAACAGGTGATCAATTTTTACAACGCGATGTTCTTAAAAATGCTTGGGGCTTTAATGGTTTTGTGGTGTCAGACTGGGCATCAGTAACAGAAATAATTTATTGGGGTCAAGCAAAAGATAAAGCTGAGGCAGCCGTGCTAGCCGCAAATGCTGGCTGTGATATGGACATGGAAGGCCATGTTTACATAGAGCAACTGGCAAACATGATAAAAGCAGATAAGGTAAAAGAAGCTTTGCTAGATGATGCCGTAAGACGCATACTTACCGTAAAATACGAATTAGGATTGTTTGATAATCCTTACCGCTATTGCAATGAGCAACTAGAAAAAGAACAAATAGGCAGCGTGGAACACCACGCAGCTGCACTGGACATGGCAAAAAAGTCTATCGTGCTCCTTAAAAACGAAACCAAGTTGCTTCCCTTAAAAAAGAAAGGACAAAAAATAGCCCTTATAGGTCAACTTGCTGCCGATAAAAACAGCCCGCTAGGGAACTGGAGACTTGCTGCCGATGATGATACTGCAATATCTGTTTTAGAAGGCTTACAAAATCATACTAACAGCAACAGCTTAACCTATACTAAAGGCGTGGATGTTTTTATGGGTAAAACCAACTTTGTTACCGAAGTAACCGTAAATGAAACCGACGCTACTGGTATTAAAGACGCCGTAAAAGCTGCAAAAAATGCCGATGTTGTCATCATGGTTTTAGGAGAACACGGTTACCAAAGCGGTGAAGCCCGCAGCCGCACTGAATTAGATTTGCCCGGTTTACAACAAGAAATGCTAGAAGCTGTTTATAAGGTAAACAAAAACATTGTTCTAGTTTTAAATAACGGCCGCCCACTGGCACTTCCCTGGGCCGAAAAGCACATCCCAACAATCGTAGAAGCTTGGCAATTAGGAACACAAACAGGAAATGCCGTAGCGCAAGTCTTATATGGCGACTATAACCCTAGCGGTAAACTACCCGTTACGTTCCCTAGAAGTGTAGGACAAGTGCCTCTATATTACAATTATAAAATGACAGGCCGCAGTACAAACAATGAAGGCAATGTGTTCTGGTCACATTATATCGATGAAAAAAACACGCCTTTATTTCCTTTTGGTCATGGACTTAGCTACACTACTTTCAAGTATGATAATCTAACGATCGACAAGAAATCTGTTTCTGTTGACGATAGTATAAAGGTTTCCGTCACCCTAACAAACACCGGTAATTATGATGGTTCTGAGGTCGCTCAGTTATACATTAGGGATGTCGTGGGTAGTCTTGTAAGGCCTGTAAAAGAACTAAAAGGTTTTGAGCTTGTTCACCTTAAAAAAGGGGAATCAAAAACCGTTCAGTTTACGCTAGGCAAGAAAGAATTGGGCTTTTATAACAATAAAGGTGAATACCTTGTCGAACCAGGTGATTTTGAAATCATGGTAGGCGGTAGCTCTGAAACGGTGTTGAAATCTAGATTTGTGTTGGATTAATAGACTTATTGCATTTCTAGATAAAACCGCGATAGCGCGTGCTCCAATTCTGCAAGTGAATCTCCTTTCAATTATTTTCTCAAATAGCATGTGAATGATTTCGCTTTCGCGAAAGCGTACCCTTACGTCCTAAACGATATGACACACTTGGCTACGAACGACCTCATTCAGTAAATCGTCTTTTTAAAGAAGCTATAAATTTTATGCTTTTACAACGATAGATGCTAATACAAGGAAAAAAAGGTCACTTAGATAGAACTTACCACGATTCTAGACGACAAGAACCACCTACTAACCATGAAACACCACGAAGTTCATGGTAAATTTTGACGAGGTTTGAAAGCACCTTCTAAATGAAATAGAGCTTATTGACCTTTCAATAAATACGACAATTGCCTTATGGTGCACGTTCATGGTGTTTTGCAATTTTGTTTAAATCAAAATGACAACATAATGAAAAAACTAACTATTTCGATTTTCGCACTAAGTTTATCAGTTGTAAGCGTAGCTCAAACCTTAGGTGATTTTACTCCTAAGGACGATCTGTCGGGTAAACGCAAACTAGAGTCTAAAGAGATATACATCGCAAACTTCTCTGTGAACTTTCAAATCTATAACGAAAGTGAAAAGAAAACAGCCAGCGAGTTTACGGGTTCTAAACTCACAGGTAACACAAAAGCAGCACTCGCGGTAGGTCTAAGTAATATCTCACAAGAAGATTTACAGGAACTTACAAACCAAGCCTACAATGATTTTGTGGCAGATTTCACAGCCAAAGGTTTCACTATTCTTAATGGCGACGCAGCTGCAAAAACCGATTTTTATGAAGGGTACGAGCGCGTTGAAAGTCCAGAAATGAGCCTTGCTGAGGCGCCAGGAATTATAACCGTGTACCCAGAAAATACTGTCTTTTTTGTAAAAGGGTATACGGGAAGTGGCAAGAAAAAACAAGGTGGTTTTTTTGGCAATGTTGCTAGAGCAAGAGGTATGTCAGGCATGGAGCTGAGAGATTTTGAAATACGCAGGTACCCGCGATTGAGTAATGACCTGAACGGTGCAAATATTGTAGATGTAGATTTATATGTGCTGTTCTTAAATGACGAAAAAAGCTATCAAGGTCGTGGTGCAAAAATTAAAGTGAAAACAGATTTGCGATTAAGCGCTGACGATACGTTTATGAGCACCAGTAAAAATACATCTGTAGCCGTGAAGTTTGGTCTGGCGTCCTCTAAAAAAACAGGATATACTAATTGTAAAAGCCGTATTGATATTGTGCAGGGAAAAGATAAAATCGCTGTA
>JANQTO010000398.1 GCA_030731685.1 Nonlabens sp. | reverse complement strand
ATGACTGATTCCACAAAACCAACAACCGCCAAAGACGATTTACGCCAACAAGAATTTCTAGTAAAGAATGTATTCTACGACCTAGAAAATAAGAATGAAGGCCTAGACCCAGAACGTAACTATTTTACAGAGAATGATTTTAAAACCATTATGATACGTGCTGAGCATTTTGGTATCGGCCTATTTAACATGGAGGCATATCACGACGGCAAGCTATTCGGTGCTGACAATCATGAGGCATATCGCAAGAAATCTACACATCCTACTTGGTATAAGTCGGCATTTGGGAAATTTAAGCGTGCCCAAAAAGACATGCTCTATACTGCATCTTTTAAGGTTTCACAAAGGCTGCTAGACCGTAAGGAGGATTAAAGAGCACCGCACGCTATTACTTTATTGAGTATTTTGAATGAGTTCGCTTTCTAGGAGTTTTACGACGACGAAGTTTATGCCGAGCATGGCCGAGGTGCGAAAGCGTAAATACTAAAGAAAATCGCATCAATGAACTTGCAAGCGTGTACCCTATTTACAGCGTGAATGTGAACTTTATATTTCTAAAACTTGACATTAATTTAACGCTGGCATGGTGTTCATAAACTACATTTGCGACTCTTAAAAACGACTATGAAAACGATTGTAACGCTCCTTAGTATTATGTATTACGTTTAACGCAAGTGCCTACGATTGGGGACAAACGGGCCACCGCACGACTGGCGCGATTGCAGAGAAGCACCTGAGCAAAAAAGCACGCAAGGCGATTCAAGAACTACTCGATGGCGAGTCGCTCTCATTTGTTTCTACTTTTGGAGATGAGATAAAAAGTTATCCAGAATATAGAGAATACGGACCACAGCATTACGTAAACATTCCGTTTGATGCAACATACGACACACACCCTAAAAACGAAAAAGGTGACGTAATCGCTGCCATAGACACATGTATTGCGGTACTACAATCTAAAACGGCAACCAAGGAAGAAAAAGCGTTTCAACTGCGCATGCTCGTTCACTTTGTGGGTGATTTGCACCAACCGTTACACACCGGAATTGAAGACGATAAAGGTGGAAATGATTTCCAAGTGCGCTGGTTCAAAGACGGTACAAACCTGCACAGCGTTTGGGACACAAAACTTATAGAACACTACGGTATGTCCTATACCGAACTGGCAGATAATATGCCTAAGCTTTCTAAAAAAGAGTACGCAGCTATGGCTGCAGGTACACACCGCGACTGGCTTGCCGACAGCCGTATCGTGGTAAAAGAAATTTACGCAAAGACAACCGTTGGCGAGGACCTTAGTTACCGCTACTTTGCCGATTTCAAGGAAACGCTATTCACCCAACTTCAAAAAGGTGGTGTGCGACTTGCAGCGTTACTCAACGAGATTTTAGGGTAATTATTGAAACGACATTTCGCAAAAATCCTGAATATTTCTATCTTTTACTTGAACCCATGAGCATCATTTCTACAGACATTGCAAAAGCAATCGCGATTTTAAATAATGACGATGTGGTCGCTATTCCTACGGAAACGGTGTACGGTCTTGCTGGAAATATTTACAGTGAAAAAGCCATCAACAGGATATTTGCCGTTAAGAAACGACCGTTTTTTAATCCGCTGATTGTGCATGTACATGATGTTAAGGAAGTTGACAAATTAGTAACCGACTTTCCCGAGAAAGCACGATTGCTTGCGTTAACGTTTTGGCCAGGTTCCCTAACGCTCATTTTACCTAAAAAAGATAGTGTACCCGATTTGATTACCGCTGGTAAGGACAGTGTCGCTGTGCGTGTTCCTAATCATCCTGTGACACTGGAACTTTTAAGACGACTTGATTTTCCACTTGCTGCGCCTAGTGCAAATCCGTTTGGGAGCATAAGTCCTACAAAAGCCATTCATGTAAACGATTACTTTGAGAACGACATTGGGATGGTACTCGAAGGCGGTTCTTGCGCAAACGGCATTGAATCTACCATTGTAGGGTTTGAAAGTGGCGAGCCCATTGTGTACAGACTTGGTTCTATTTCGTTAGAAGAACTGGAAGCGGTTGTGGGGCCAGTTTCTGTCATGAACAAAAAAGAAAATGCGCCCGTTGCACCTGGAATGCTCTCCAGACACTACGCTCCCAAAACACGCACGTATCTCGTTGATAACGTTACTGCTTTTATAGCAAACCATACCGATAAAAAAATAGGTGTTATCACACACGACGAGCACATCGAAACTACGGAACGTGTTACCGTTATCAAACTAAGTTCCACTGCCGATTTAAAACAAGCTGCCGCTGCACTTTATAGCAGTATGCACCATTTAGATACCCTAGATTTAGACCTTATCGTCGCACAGCGATTTCCAGATACCGGAATGGGAAGAGCGATTAATGATAGGCTGGAGCGAGCGACTAAGATTGCCGATTAACGATTGCTGATTTTTGATTTTTGATTTTTAGTCTGTGCTGTCCTATGGTTGACTATGATCGTTACTTACCTAGATGCTATAAAGTGTGCTAATGAATCCTCTTCCCGATAAGGCATGTGCAGAGCCTGTCGAGGCGGTAGATAAGAGATGGGTGTTTTGCTTTAGGTTAACGCGAGGTCTCTTGATTTCACCACAGCAAACACCCATTG
>JANQTO010000397.1:2208-2665 GCA_030731685.1 Nonlabens sp. | reverse complement strand
GTGTAGAGAAAGATGATTATACGAGTGACGAAGACTTGTTCACAACACCATCCAAATCTGGTTTTATAGACGTACCTCTTAAAATGAACAAATCAAGAATCCCAGTAGTAGACTGTGATGATTTAGGACCATTACTTGATATTAAGAATATTTACTTTGACTTTGACAAGTTTAATATACGTAGGGACGCAGCTTTAGAGTTAGCTAAAATCAAAGCTTTCATGGAACTTTATCCACAGACTACGGTTGATATTAGGTCACACACAGACAGCCGGGCACCAGATAAATATAATGACGTGTTGTCGGAACGCAGAGCTCAAAGCACCAGAAACTGGCTTATTAAAAATGGTATAGCAGCAAACAGGCTCACGGCAAAAGGTTATGGAGAGAGACAGCTTGTAAACAACTGTGGAAATGGCGTTAAATGTTCTCCCGAAGAACATCAAAGGAATCGTCG
>JANQTO010000397.1:0-2198 GCA_030731685.1 Nonlabens sp. | reverse complement strand
AAGTGACCTTAAGCATATGATCTGTTGCTCGATGATGGTTATGTGCGAAGCTATATTTTTAGTCAACTCATGGAGAACTGTTATGAAAATACTCCTGTTTACTGATTATTAATATCCTGCAAAAGAACTATGTGACAGGCTTTAGAAGGATTATTGCAAAAAAAACACAATTAATGCCGTATTTAAACGACTGATTAAGGCGTTTCATCGTATATATGTTTTTTTTATTGAATTGTTTGTTATGATAATGATTACTGAAGTAGTTTTGCTAAAATTAAGTTAATGTGTTTTTAGTTATGAGTTTCATGTATTCCTTTCAAACGTTATTTTGGAACTATGAAAGAAACTAGTACTTGCTTTTTGATGAATCCTTTTAAGACCACTAATTCCTGTATTAGTCAAAGCTTCTTGCTGGGCTATAGCTATTATGAAAGCGTAACCGCGGTTGTGTTAACGTTAAACACTGCTTTGTTGACTTTTTTTAAATGGACATCAAATCAAGCGGATTCTAAAATTTCAGTTGAGGATTTAGGAAAATTGCTGTCTTTTAATCAGTTGTGGTGTATATATACATCATATTTAAAGCAAGGTGGCATTGTTAAGCAAATAAAAAAGGTTTGCAATATGAGCCAGCCATCAGGGTTGTTTTGGAGTTTTTCGCTAGACCTTAACACATCTACAAGAGTTTACTGCACACCGGTCACCTATGTGCCAGAACCAGATATAACGAAACCCTCACTGGTTGTGAACTATAGCGTTAATTCAAGCTATAGTTATAACAGGTCCCACTCAAAAGTTGAGGACTATATTAGTGGTCAATCTCTATCTAATTTAGGGACAGTTTTTTTAAATAACCTAACCTACAGCGCTTCTTTGCCGCATGTAGAGCATATTTCTAGGCATAGCTTTGTCACGGAGTTATGCAAAATTAATGTAGACGTATACCAAACGTCGAGACCAAGTGAATCATCAAAAAAAATAGGTGGATTGATTTACATATCACGTTTATAAAGAAAATAGATTACCATGGAGAATAATTATTTTATGAGATTAATGATGTCAATTTCAAGTAATAGTAAGCAATTGCTACTTATGTTGATAATGTTTGTCAGTATAGCGGCTGTGGCTCAAAATCCAGCATTAGAATTTGCTGCAGGCGATGGGAACCCTACAGGTAATGGGCCTATTACTTCTACAGCCATTAGGTTTAGAAATAATACTAACAATCCTACGGGCACAACATTTGCTACTTATAATCCAGCATTAAATGTACAGGCAACATTTTCAAATCAGCAGTATAATTATACAGGTATAACGCCTAATGCTGCAGTGGTTTTTGGGTATGGTAATGCGCCAATTGCGGTTTTTCCATTGTTAAATTTTATTGGAGCACCTGTTGATGCTGATTTTACGGGTTCAGGTGCAGCAGTGGGACAAGGCATATCAGTAGTAAACAATCGTGCTATCGAAGTACAGAACATAACTACTCCTTTACGCGTTGCCGGAATTCCTACCAATCAACGGGTGAGAATGGCAGATATGACATTGACGTTTAATCGCCCTGTGAATAATCCAATTATTCACATTGCAGGTTGGGGTGGTGCAACTGGAACACTTTTGTTTTCAAATGAACTTGACTTGCTCACAAGTAATGTGCCGGTTACACTATCAAAACTATCAGGTTCCACTGCTCTTGTAGTTACCACAGTGGGCGGTGTGCAGCAAATTAATAATGGTAGTGCTAATCCAAGCGCTTCGGGCGATAATTCAGGTAAGGGTTCGGTGTTAATTTCAGGTCAAGGAATTACATCTGTAACTTTTAGAGTTTACATAAGAGGTAATGGAGCTGGAACTAACTGGTCACCTAATACAACTGCACCAGCAGGTGATGCATGGACTTTTTCCATGAGTTTACTTGAAAGCGATTTAAGTGTTGCCAAAACAGTAAATAATTCAACTCCTAATGTTGGGGATAATGTGGTTTTTACAGTTACAGCTACAAACAATGGTCCAAGTAACGACACTGGTGCAACTGTACAAGATTTATTGCCTAATGGTTATACTTATGTTTCACACACGGTTTCAGCAGGTGGAGGAACGTACACACCTGGAACTGGTTTATGGAATATAGGAAATTTAAATAACGGAGTGTCTAGAACACTCAATATAACAGCAACAGTAAATGCAACTGGTAATTA